>DAINSN010000225.1:3160-3649 GCA_036741295.1 Gaiellaceae bacterium | reverse complement strand
GCCCGAGACGGTCAGAACCTTGCTCGGATAGTCCCAGGACAGCTCGCCGCCGACGGTCTTGCACTTGTACGAACTGCCAGGAGTGAGGTTGATGACGCCCTGATTGTCGTTCTTGTACGTCAGCTTGTTCGCATCTGTGTCGCTCGCCACGCCGACGGGGTTGTCGAAGGCAAACGTCGGGTTGGGCGGATCGCCTGCCTGCGGAGCCGCGCAGGTGTAGTACGGACCAGGGCTCGCGTTGAGATACCAGTTGTTCCAGTCGACGACGGGCGCCGAGACGGCGGGCGGGGTCGCGTCGAGGATCGTCGCCCAAACGTTGTCGCGCACGGGCGTCGTCCCGCCCGCTCCGTAGACACACGGGTTGTGCTGCGCTTGAGCTTTGTAGCGGCAGCCCTTGCCGATGTGGGCCTCGTTGATGTCCGCGCCGGCATTACCAACGCGGTTGCCGTTGGCCTGAAGATCCACGGAGCCCTTCACGATCAGAGGTCC
>DAINSN010000225.1:0-3150 GCA_036741295.1 Gaiellaceae bacterium | reverse complement strand
GTGTTCTGCAGACAGAGATTGCCCAGGACGTACAGCGGCGCGGTGACGTTGACGCTGTTCGCCAGCGTCATGTCGCAGCCGCTGAACGCCACACCGGTTCCCGGTGCACGCGAGAAGATGTAGTTCCACGACGGATTGTTCAGAGGCTGTGTCGTGACCGGAACGACCGGAATGGTCGCGCGAATCGTCTTCTTGTAGTCGGCGCCGCCGAAAGGATTGCGGACATGGCCGGTCGAGAAGACATCCCAGTACGCGGTACCCGCCGCGACATTCTGGTAGAGGTTGCCGTACCACGTGACCGTTCCCGCCGAGTACGTGTCGGTGCGTTGGCATGGGAGTGGCGGGAGACTTGCGGCGTCCGCGCAGAAGACGTACTTGTCGAGGGCGTTGTTCGTCGACAGTCGTAGAACCGACATCGCGTTGTTGAGCCCCGCCTCGGCGAGGTTGTAGGCGGCTGAACGGCCGCCGGTCATGGTGGAGCTCCGCTGATTGGATGTCGCGGACTCGATGACAGTGACGACGGTCATGCTCAAGACCACGGTCACACCGAGCGCGATGACAAGCGCGAAACCTCGCTCGTCTCCGAAGGCGCGCCTCAGGCGGTTTATGAGTCGGCTGGCCAGGGTCATCAGATCCTCGTGCTGTTTCGGAGAAAGATCGTGTCCGTCAGCTCGTACGCGCCGATCGCGGTTCCCTTGATGCTCACAGCAAAATCGACCTGGAGAGATGCAAGGCAGCCACACCCGGCGTCGTGCAGGAACGTAGGGAAGAGGACCGGAGGGGAGCCGTTCGTGCTCGTGAGGTAGTCGCCGATCTTCGTTCCTGCGGAGCTGCAGCTCGTGCCGAGCTGGCGGTAGAGCGCGTACCTGTTCGTGTAGCCGGTCACGAGGGACGTGCACCAACTGACGTCACCGCCGCAAGCCGCCGAAATTTTTAGTGTCACGGCACTCGTGGTAAACGGCGTGACGTCGTTGGCGCAATGGATGTCACGGCGGATCTTGTCGAGTGCCAGCCGGGTCGTCACCTGAGCCTGGAAGCGGCGGTCCTGGTCCGCTGCCGCCTTCGAGCCCGCGACGAACACGGATGTGATCCCAGCGAAGACAATGCTCATGATGATCATCACGGTGAGCATCTCGACGATCGTCGTGCCACCCTCTCCCTTGAGGCGCAACTTGATTCGCTCGATCATTTGGTCTTCGCCTCGACGTCCGCGAGCGCTCTGCGGGCGACGAGCTCGCTCTGTCTTCCGATGCCCCAACGCTGCTGCGCGATTCGGTCGGCGGCGATCAGTTTCCGGAGCGCTTCGGCTCCGTGCCACCAGCCGAACGAGGCTCCGGTGACGATCCAGCTGTGCTGGTAGAGGTAGTGCTGCACGTTTGCCTTCGTCTTGGCATGGGCGTCGATCCACGCCGACAGCAGCTCGGCGCGCTGAGCCAGCGGCATCTCTTTCAGCGGCTCAGCCGGTGCGCGGGCCACGACGAACGCGGGCGGGCGCTCGGTCGGAGCAGCCGCTTTCGGCTCGGCCTTCTTCGCCGCCGGCTTCGTCTGCGCTCCCTTGGGAGCAGCGGGAACCGGTGAGACTGGAGTGACAGAGGTCGTCTTGAGTCCGACGGGTTGAAGAGACGTGCCGGCGTACGGTGAGACGTCCTCGGGACTGCCTTTCTCCGGATAGGAAGTGCGCTTCAGGGTGACGGAGATCGTCGGCGCGCCGGTATCGCGGACCCGCGTGCCGGCGGGCGGTGACTGGCGGGCGACCTTGTTCGCCGCATAGCCGTGCACGGAGCCGATGACCTGCCAGGCGAACCCGGTGTCCTCGAGCGTCCCTTTGGCGAAAACGAAGGCCTGTCCAGACACATCCGGGACGACCAGCGTGGCGGCGGCGACCGGCGCCGGGGCACCTTCCGGGACCGCGGTCAGACGTTTCGCTGCGCCGACAGCCAGAGTCGCGCTGGCGAGCAGCAGGACCACGCCGACAATCGCAAGGCGCGGCAAGCGGGTGGCTATCCGCAGAGCCATGTTCGTCGAATCGGCAGAAACCGGCTTGAACTCAAGCCCCACCTATGGTGAAACCGATGGCGGCATCCCTCGAATTGGGGACGACGGAGAAGACCCGCGCCGCGGGAGGCGTGGCGTCGGGCAACTCGAGCTCAGTCAAGGCGTCCTGCCAGCGGAAGGCAGTGCCCGCGAAGCTCTGAAACCAAGGCTGATCCTGAGGGTAGGACGCGGCGGGCTGGAGTTGAAGATGGAGATGCGGCCCGGTCGCGTGGCCCGTCGATCCGACGAGACCGATCTGAGCCCCTGCCGCGAGTGAGACGCCGTCCATGACGGCGGGATCCAGGTAGGCGAGGTGGCAGTACGTCCAGACCTGACCGTCCAGGGTGCGGATCGTCATGCCGATGCCGCAGCGCGGGTCGGCCGAATGCCAGGCGTTGACGACCACCGCGTTCGAGATTGCGTACACGGGCGAGCCGGCGGGCGCCGCGATGTCGGCCGCGGGATAGTCGTGATGCGTGTGCGCGACCGAGACGAGCTGCGGCCCGCCGCCCACGGGGAAGACATAGTCGCCGTGGTAGGAGGCAGCTCCCATCAGCGTCCCGACGCCCTGCGCGAATGACGGGGCCTGGGCGCTCTGGCTAGCGCTCGCGAGGTCGGACTGCGCCTGTTCGAGGCTCGCGCGTGCGGCATCGGTGGTTGCGCGGGCCGCATCGACGCGGACGTCGTAGAGAACGGCGCGCTGCTGCGCGGCCAGACGGTCCGAGAGCAAGCCCGCCGCGTCCACTCGCGCATGCAATCCCTGCGAGACCTTCCGGAACTGTTGCTCGGAGTCCTGTGCGGCCAGGAGCTGCTCGTTGGCGCGGACGATCTCGCGGCGCGCTCCGTCGAGCTTTGCCTGCAGTTGTTGCAGATCTACGGTTTGGGTGATCCCGCCCTGGCCGTAGACCTGAGCGAGATCGAGCACTTCGCGGACATACCAGTCCGCGTGGTTGTAGGCGAGGACGCCGCGTGCGATGTCGGTCTGGCCGCCGGCGGCCGCGAGATAGCGCGCCGCCGCGTAGATGGCGTCGCTGGCGTTCCACGGATCCGCAATCCCGTCACCGTCCGCGTCGACGCCCCAGCGTAGCCAGGTCGACGGCATGAACTGCATCCAAC
>DAINSN010000224.1:0-3675 GCA_036741295.1 Gaiellaceae bacterium | reverse complement strand
ATCTCTTCCGCGAGCCGATCGGAAACCGAGTAGTACGACTCCGGTGAATCCGGAGGGACCGCGGTCGGGCAGATCACGACCTCCGCACCGTAGGCGCGGAGCATCGAGATCTTCTCCTGGCTCATCTTGTCCGGCATGACGAAGATGCAGCGGTAGCCCTTTTTCGCCGCCGCGATCGCGAGGCCGACACCGGTGTTGCCGGACGTCGGCTCGACGATCGTCCCGCCTGGCTTGAGCTTTCCTTCGGCTTCGGCCCGCTCGATCATGGCGAGACCGATCCGGTCCTTTACGGAACCGCCTGGATTGACGTACTCCAGCTTGGCGAGCAGCTGTGGCTCGACGCCCCGCCCGACCGAGTCGAGGCGGACGATCGGCGTGTTGCCGACGAGCTCGAGGACGGTGGGGAACTGGCGCGCCACTGGCGCGAAGCTTAGGGAAAAGACGAGGCCCCGCCGAAGCAGGGCCTCGTCCTGACGACATTACGGCGTGTTCCGCGCCGCGCGAATCGCGGTCACGAAGCCGGCCGCCTTCGGCGAGCCGAAACCGGTTGTCATGTCCCAGCCGGCCAGGACGGGCCAGCCTTGAACCGGATCGAGACTCACCGCGGCACCGTCACCGTTGTAGTCCCACATCTGGTTGGAATCGAGGACACCGCTCGCAGCAGTGCCCTGTGTCGTCGCCTGGATGTCACGGAAGGCCGAGGCGTTGTTGCCGACCTTGTAAAGCAGAGGAGCAACGTGTCCCAGCGGAGGCTGGCCGGCCGCGGCCTGCTGCTGATTCGCCAAGGCGATCAGACCCGCGATCTGCGGCGACGACGCGCTGGTGCCGCCGTAAACGTGCCAACCCGCCCGCTGAACCTGCGGGAAGGCCGTGATCCAGACGAGCACACCGCCGTTCACAGCGGCGTTCCATGACAGATCCGGAACACCGCGTGCGTCCGCGCCGATGATTCCCGCGACGCTGTTCTGCCAGCTCGGACGGGGATAAATCGCGCTCGGACCACCGCCGGTGGCAGCCGGCAGCCATGACTCATTCCACACGACCTCCGTGTCGCCGCCGGCCGTGTAGTTCCAGTAGCCCGGGTTGTAGTCGCCAGCTGCGGTGAATGGAACATCGCTGGTGGGCGCCCAGGTCCAGCCGTACTGGAGCTGGGTACCGCCGACCGCGGTCACCCATGGGCTCGAGGCAGGCCAACCGTCCACCGGGTACGGATACGTGCGGCTATCGCGTTGCTGCTTGCTGACGTTCATCGAGCCGCTGTCACCGGACGAGGCAAGGATCGTGTCGCCCTTGGCCGCCGCAGCCTGATAGACGCGATCGAAACGGGCCGTTTGCCCGCTCGCAGCACCGCCGAACGTCTGCTCCGTGACGCCAAAGCTCTGCGAGAAGACGGTGCCTGCCGGATAGTTGTCGATTGCCCACTGCATCGCCTTGAACAGGTTCGGGAAACCCTGAACACCTTCGGTCTCCGCAGGCGGCACCGCGAGTAGGACGAGGTGCGCATGAGGTGCGATCGCGTACGCCCACTCGATGTCGAGCGTGGCCTCACCCGACCAGCCGGCGGCGCCGCTGGAGCCCGACTGGCCGTTGCCGACGTTGTTGTAGTCCGGCGATCCATTCGGATAGACCTGGTCGAAATTGGGATTTGGTTCGGACGGGAAGAAGACGTCGTGGAAGTGCTGCAGGTCCTGTGCGGCCGTCGGACTGCCGTACGAATCTACGAGCACGATCGTCTGTCCGTCGCCTTTGCTCCCAACCGCGTCGACTCCGTATGCGGCTCGAATCTGTTGCGCTGTGTAGCAGTGGATCCATGCGTAGGTCTTGACCGTGCCGCTCGGGTCAGCTGAAGGCGCCGTGCACGCCGGCGTCACCCCGTCGGCCCGGACAGCCGGTGTCTCGGGTGCCATCACCGCTTGTGGAACCAGCTTCGGTGCCGTGGCACCATGGCTGCTCGTTGTGCGTCCGCCCGCCAATGCCACGGCGACGACGAGCGCAAGGAACGCGAGTCGTGTCCTCATTTCCCTCCCCCTTTTGTCGGCGCTCGCAAGCGCCTGGCCTGAAACCCTCTCGAAGCGGCGGCCATTATGCCCTAGAACAGGAGAGGGTGCGCCAGCGCGTCAGTGACGGAAGTGGCGTCGGCCCGTCAGCACCATCGTGACGCCGGCTGCTCGTACGGCTTCGGTTACCTCTGCGTCGCGCTTCGACCCGCCCGGCTGGATGATCCCGGTGACGCCTGCGTCCAGGGCAGCCTGTGGGCCGTCGGGGAACGGGAAGAATGCATCTGAGGCGAGCACCGCGCCGCGCACGTCGTGGCCGTGCGCGTATGCCTTCTCGAGCGCAAGCTTGACGGAGTCGACGCGGCTCGTCTGGCCGCCGCCGATGCCGATCGTTGCCAGGTCCTTCGCCAGCACGACGGCGTTCGAGCCGACGTGCTTGCACACCCGCCACGCGAAGACTAGGTCGCCCCAGCAAGCCTCGTCCGGATCGCCGCAGGCCACCTCCATTGCCTCGCGGTCGTCGACGTCCCAGTCGCGATCCTGGACGAGCAGGCCGCCGAGCACGCGTTTGAAGTCGCGTTCGCCGCGTGGGAAGCCGCGCCGTTCGCGGTCGCGGAGGATCCGGATCGCCTCCTTCCGTTGCAGCGCTTCGAGCGCCTTTTCGTCGTAGTCGGGCGCGAACAGCACGTCGATGAACCGTTCGGCCAGCGCTTCGCCGAGTGCGACGGAGACCGGCCGGTTGACCGCGCAAACCATCCCGAACGCGGAAACCGGATCCGATGCAAGGGCGCGCTCGTAAGCCTCCTCGATCGTGCCGGCGACGGCAACGCCGCAAGGATTGGCGTGCTTGACGATCACGCACGCCGGCAGTGCGAACTCGCGCAGCAGCAAGCGCGCCGCCGAGAGGTCGAGCAGGTTGATCAGCGAGAGCTCCTTGCCATGGAGATGCTCGACCCGTGACAGGAGATGCACGCGCGCGCCCTGCTCTGCGTAGTACGCGCCTCGCTGATGCGGGTTCTCGCCGTAGCGAAGGTCCATCACCTTCGTGAAGGCGGTGACGAGGGTTTCCGGGAAGGCCTCGACGTCACTGAACCAGCGCGCGATCGCAGTTTCGTACGCTGCGGTCGTCGCGAATGCCTCCGCCGCCAGCGCTCGTCGTGTCTCGCCGGAGAGGTCGCCCTTCTCCCGCAGCTCGGCGAGCACCGACTCGTACCGCTCCGGCCGGCAGACGGGAGCGACATGCGCGAAGTTCTTCGCGGCGCCGCGCAGCATCGACGGCCCGCCGACGTCGATCATCTCGACGGCTTCCTCCTCGCGGACGCCGTAACGGCCGGCGACCTCGCTGAATGGATAGAGGTTGACGCAGACGAGGTCGAACGGCCGAATGTCCTGCTCTTCGAGCGTCGCGACGTCGTCGGCGTGATCGCGGCGCGCAAGGATCGCGGCGTGGATGTTGGGATGGAGAGTCTTGACGCGGCCGCCAAGCATCTCCGCGACGCCGGTCAGCTCCTCGACTCGTTCGACCTCGAGCCCGACCTCGTTCTCGAGGAAGTCTGCGGTGCCGCCGCTTGCCACCAGCTCGAAGCCGAGGTCGGCCAGCCCGCGCGCGAACTCCTGCAGGCTCGTCTTGTCGTAGACAGAGATCAGTGCGCGCAAAGCTCTTTCACCACCTCGGGCA
>DAINSN010000223.1:0-3689 GCA_036741295.1 Gaiellaceae bacterium | reverse complement strand
TTAGTCTTCTTGCGCTTCTTTTGACCGGCAGAAGGCTCGGGTGCGACCGGAATCTCCACGTGGAAGATCGAGCCGCGTCCGTCATTCGGCTCGACCCAGATTCTCCCATGCACGCGGCGGACGAGCTCGCGGCAGATGTAGAGGCCGAGACCCGTGCCTCCGATTCCGCGGGTCATGTCGGGGTCGAGCCGGTAGAACTTCTCGAAGATGCGGCTCTGCTCGGTCGGCGGGATGCCGAGCCCCTCGTCGGCGACGGTGAAGCGCACGTACTCGCCGGCAGCCTCCAGGCGGACCTGCACGTCCCCGCCGTCAGGTGAGTACTTGACTGCGTTGTCGATGAGGTTCGTCAGGACCTGCCGGAGCTGGCCTTCGTCCGCGCAAACCTGGGGAACGTCCTCGCGACTTGGATCGAGACCGATCCGCATTCCTTCCGGGAGATGCGTGCGTGCGGCGTCGAGCACGCTCGCGGCGAGCGCATGCGCATCGCAAGGCTCGACGTGCACCTCGAGCACGCCGGCGTCGAGCTGGCTGGCGAGCAGGAGGTCGTTCACGATTTCGGCGAGTCGCGCGGACTCTTCGACGATGACCTCGAGGAGCTTCCTGTGCGTAGCCTCCTCGAGCTCGAGGTCCTCGCGCGCGAGCGTCAGTGCAGAGCCGTAGATCGCAGCCAGCGGCGTGCGCAGCTCGTGCGACACAGTCGAGACGAGGTCCTGGCGAATCTGCTCGAGCGCGCGTTCCTCGGTGAAGTCGCGGAACGCGTACACCGTTCCTTCGTCGAGGCCGACTCCCGAGATCGAGAGCCACCGCTCTTCCCCGCCGAGCTCCAGCGGGAAGGTCGTTGCCGTCGCCGGTCCGGGTGCACCCGCCACGGGGACGCGTGCCGCGAGATCCTGCCAGCCGGGGAGCACCTCATCGGCCCGTCGGCCGACCACCTCGCTGCGCACGAGCTTGGTGATCGCCTCGGCCGCGCGGTTCCAGAGGCGCACGATTCCTTCAACGTCGACGAGGAACACGCCGTCAGCGACGGTTTCGAGCACGCGCGCAGCCTGCGCGCGCTCCTCGACCTCGCGGTAAAGCTGCGCGTTTTCGATCGCAGTCGAGGCCCGGCGTGCGAGGTCTTCCGCCAGGGCAAGGTCGGCCGGCCCGTAGCGCCGGCCGGACTCCGCCACGACGAAAGAGATCACTCCGAGTGTGCGCCCACGAGTGACGAGCGGCACGCCCATGTAGCTCTGGAAGCCCAGCTCGCGGACGAGCTCGAGATGGAGGTCGTCCACGGCCAGCTCGGACAGCCGTTCCTCGGAGATCTCCGTCATGAGCTCGCTCTCGCCGGTACGTAGAACGAGCGGTGGGCCCTGCGCGGCGTCGGGATCCTCGGGATAGCGCCGGGAGAGCTCGAGGGCGAGCGCGACCTTCCGCTCGTCCACGTGTTCGACGGCGAGCGTGCGCAGTTTCCCGTCCTCGACGATGTCCACGCGCGCCCAGTCCGCGATCCGCGGCACGGCCATCTTCGCGAGAGCCGCCAGGGTGGTGCGGTAGTCGAGCGAGCTGCCGAGTGTCGCGCCGGCTTCGACGAGGAACCGCTGCGCTTCCTCGGCGCTCTTGCGATCCTCGATGTCCGTGTTGGAGCCGAACCACTTCACGATCTCACCGCGCCGGTTCCGCATCGGAACCGCGCGCGTCAGGTGCCAGCGGTACGACTCGTCCGCGCGGCGCAGACGGAGCTCGTTCTCGTACGGGCTGCCCGTGTCGAGCGTCTGCTGCCAGAGCTGCAGGGTGCGCGGAAGATCTTCGGGATGCGTGACGCCGATCCAGCCCTCGGCAACCCGCTCCGAGAACGACGTGTCGAAGTAATCGAGCACGCGCTGGTTCACGTAGTCGAGCTCACCGTTCGGCATCGCGGTCCAGATCTGGTCTGGCTGCGCTTCCGCGAGGAAGCGGTAGCGCTCTTCGCTCTCGCGGCGGAGCTCGGCGAGCTCCTGCTCCCTCAGCAGCTCCGCCTGTCGCTGGAGCTGTTCCGTCTTTTCGTGCAACTCGATGAAGACGGCGACCTTTGAGCGGAGCACGTCGGGGCTGAAGGGCTTGAAGACGTAGTCGACTGCGCCCGCCGTGTAGCCGCGGAAGACGTGGTCATCGTCCTTCGAGATTGCAGTGACGAAGATGATCGGGATGTGCTTCGTGCGCTCGCGCTGCTTGATCAGCATCGCCGTCTCGAAGCCGTCGAGGATGGGCATCTGGACATCGAGCAGGATGACCGCGATGTCGTGTTGCAGGAGTTGGCGTAGCGCCTCCTCGCCGGAGTGGGCGTAGAGGAGACGCTGGTCGAGCGGCTCGAGGATGGCCTCCAGCGCGAGCAGGTTCTCGGGACGGTCGTCGACGAGCAGGATGTTGGTCATCGGACCTCGGCCGGCTGGGGCACCGCCGCAGGGTGGACCCACAGCCCGTAGATGAACTTGCCGATCGCTTCCAGCGGCAGGATCGCGTCGGCCACGGTGGCGGCGATGGCGGCATCCGGCATCGTCCGGCGAGCCGCGCCGAGCGGATCCTGGATTACTGCCACGCCGCCGGCGCTCTTGATCCTGGCCAGGCCGAGAGCCCCGTCCTCGTTGGCCCCGGTGAGGATGATCCCGATCACACCGGCTCCGTAGGCATGCGCGGCTGTTTCGAACAGGACGTCGATCGAGGGTCGTGCAAACTGGATGCGCTCGTCGACCGAAAGCGCGAAGGAGCCCCGCTCGACCAGCAGGTGATAGTTCGGCGGCGCGACGTAGACGTGGCGCGGTTCGATCGCCATCTTGTCGTCCACGTCGAGCACGCGTCGTTTGGTCTGTAGCTGCAGCAGCTGCGCGAGTGTTCCCTCCTGCGAGTCGGGATGGCGGTGCTGCGCGATCGCGATGGGCAGGTCGAAGTCCCCGGGCAGGTCGGCGAGGATGCGGCCGAGGGCTTGCAGACCGCCCCAGGATGCGCCGACGCAGACCAGGTCGTACATCAGCCTGCCTTCCTGTAAAGCTTCTCGCTCGGGTCGAGCTCCTCGTAGCCGGCCTCGTGCGGGCTGAAGCGGATCGACTCCTTATGCCCGAGCCCGAGCACGCCGAACGTGGCCAGGCTCTCGAAGAAGAGCTCGTGCACGTGATCCTGCAACGTGCGATCGAAGTAGATCATCACGTTCCGGCAGATGATCACGTTGAACTCGTTGAACGAGCGGTCCGAGACGAGGTTGTGCTGGGCGAAGACCACGTTCTCGAGCAGAGAACGCTGGAACTGCGCGCCGTCGTACTTTGCGAGGTAGTACTCCGAGAAAGCCCGCGTCCCCCCGGCCTTGATGTAGTTCTGCGTGTACTCGCGCATCTTGTCGAGCGGGAACACGCCCGATCGCGCGCGTTCCAAGACGGATTCGTTGATGTCCGTCGCATAGATGCGTGCCCGGTCGTAGATCTGCTCCTCCTGGAGCAGGATCGCGAGCGAGTAGACCTCCTCGCCCGTCGAGCAGCCTGCGACCCAGATCCGGGTGAACGGATAGGTGCGGAGGGCGGGGACGACCTTCTCCCGGAACGCGATGTAGAACGACGGGTCGCGAAACATCGCGGTCACGTTGATCGAAAGGTCGAGCAGGAGGCGCTCCATGCAGGCCGGGTCGTGCAGAAGCTTGTCCTGCAGGGCCGAGATCGTCTGGAGCCCTTCCGAGAAGACGC
>DAINSN010000222.1:0-3730 GCA_036741295.1 Gaiellaceae bacterium | reverse complement strand
AAGATGCTCGGCGTGAAGATCTTCTCCGGCCAGGAAGTGAAGGCCGGGATGATCCTCGTCCGTCAGCGCGGGACGAAGTTCCGCCCCGGTACCGGTACGGGCATCGGGCGCGACGACACGATCTTCGCCACACGCCCCGGCACAGTCGCGTTTCGCCAGAGCGGCGAGCGCCGCTTCATCGAAGTCGGCGACTAACCGTCACGTAGTTCCCAGTCGAACGGGATCACGTCCGAGTGGGGGTCGATCCGGAACTTGTCCGGATCCGCGTGGTCGTACGGAAGCGTCGGGAAGTTGACGATGCGTGCATCCGTCTTGCCCCAGTTCTGGTCGGCATGCCAGACGCCCGGCGGAATCGCGAGTAGCCCTGGTGTCGCCTCCGTGAAAAAGAACTGCGCGATGCGTCCGTGGCTCGCCCGGTCAGATCTGCCGTCGTAAAGCGCGATCCGCAGGTTCCCGGTCGCGACGAGGTAGCGGTCGGTCTGCTGCTCGTGCATGCCCCAGCCCTTGATCCGCCCCGGCCGAATCATGATCTCGTACCCGTACACGACCGGCTCGGTCCAGAACGGGTCGCGCAGATCGAGAAAGGGGACGAGCGAGCCACGATGATCGGCCAAGGGAGTGAGACGCTCGAGGATCACGCCTTCGATGCTCTCGCCGAGCTCGCGACCCTGACCGTCTACCGTCGGTCGGTCGCGCCTGGCGACTTCCGTGAGCTCGTCGGTGATCAGCGGTGCTCCGTCGCGGCCTTTCCCCATCGCGTGGAGTGTAGAGACGTCATTTCCGCCCGTGGCCGCTAGCGTTCGTGTGTGTTCCACGATCGAGCTGAGATCAACGTCCAAGCGGGCCGTGGGGGCGACGGGAGCCTGCACTTCCGTCGTGAGAAGCACGTCCCCAAGGGTGGCCCCGACGGTGGCGACGGCGGGCCGGGAGGCGACGTCGTCCTGGTCGCTGACCCGGATCTGCGCGATCTGTCTGCCTTTCGGGTGAAGCGACGCTACAAGGCCGGCAGCGGCGAGCCCGGCCGCGGCGCCCTCAAGCACGGGGCAACGGGCGAATCGATCGAGCTTCGTGTCCCCGTCGGGACGCAGGTGCTCGACGAGGACGAGCAGCTCATCGCGGACCTCGCCGCGCCGGGAGCGCGGATGATCGCGGCGCGGGGCGGCATCGCGGGTCGCGGGAACAAACGCTTTGCCTCGCCGACTCGCCGCGCGCCGCGTTTCGCGGAGACCGGCCTTCCCGGCGAGGAAGCGACGTTCGACCTTCGCCTCAAGCTGCTCGCAGACGCCGCGCTGGTGGGCCTCCCCAACGCCGGCAAGTCTTCTCTGTTGACAAGGATCTCGAACGCGAAGCCGAAGGTCGCGGAGTATCCGTTCACGACGCTTGCGCCCATCCTCGGGACCGTCGACGCTCCGGACGCGTCACGACAACTCACGGTGGCCGACGTGCCGGGGCTGATCGAGGGCGCCAGCGAAGGCGTCGGCCTCGGACACGAGTTCCTCGCTCATCTGGAGCGAGCGAATCTGCTGTTGCACGTGATCGACTCGTCCGAGGACGACGCTGCCGAGCGCTTTGCCACCATCGATCGCGAGCTGGCGGCGTACGGTGCAGGGCTCGAGACGCGGCCGCAGGCGATCGTCCTGAACAAGATCGATCTCCGCGCGGATTTGCCGACCTTCGACGTCGAGGACGAACGCATCGTGCGCGTGTTCCAGGTCTCGTGCGCGACCGGTGCCGGCATCGACGAGCTCAGGCGTGCGCTGTTCGAGCTTTGCCCGCCGCAGGCTTTGGCTCCTCTGTCAGAGGACGGGCTCGTCGACTTCCTCGTGTACCGGCCGCGGCCCGGCGGCCGCCGCTTCAGGGTGCTCCGCACGGATCGCGGCTTCCGTATCTCCGGCGAAGTGCCCACGGACCAGGAGGAGCTTGCGGCTGCGCTCGAGGCTGCCGGCGCGCGCAGGGGGGACGAGGTCGAAGTGGACGGCGAGGTCCTCGAAGTCCAGTGACGGTTCTACTCGGCGGCACGTTCAACCCACCCCACAACGGGCACCTCGCGCTCGCTCGCGCCGCCCAGGAGCACTTCGACCTTGACGGCCTGACGGTATTGGTCGCAGAGCGGCCGGGCCACAAGGAGGTCCAGCTCGACGCCGACACGCGGCTGAAGCTCGCGCACGCTGCCTTTCCCGACTACCAGGTCGAGCCCGACCCACACGAGCGCACGGTCGACATGCTCCGCGCGGGCCGTTGGAGTGAACCGTTGTTCCTGATCGGCGCGGACCAGTTCGCGGACTTCCTCACCTGGAAGGACCCCGAAGGCGTGCTTGCCCTCTCGCGGATCGGCGTGGCGACGCGACCGGGCTTTCCGCGTGAGCGCCTCGACGCGGTCTTGCAGCGATTGTCGCGGCCGGATCGCATCGAGTTGTTCGAGATCGAGCCGGTTCCGATCTCGTCGCGCGAGATCCGTGACCGCGTCAGCCGCGGCGAGTCGATCGACGGGCTCGTACCGCCGGCCGTGGCCGAGTTGATCGAGTCCCTCGGGCTCTACCGAGGCCTCTACTAAAGAGGGCGGCTACACTTTGGCCGTAATCCGAACGAAGCTGAAGCCACACTGACGTCTCTCGAACAAGCCCGCCGCATCGCCAGCCTGGCCCAGGAAAAGCTGGCACAGGACGTGGTCATTCTCGACATGCGGCCCGCCTGCTCCTACACGGATTACTTCGTTGTCTGCACCGGACAGAACCCCCGGCAGACCGCTGCCATTTACGACGAGGTGCACAGCGGGATGAAGCACGACGTGCGACTCCTGCCGAGCTCGGTCGACGGCCAGAGCGAAGCCTCCTGGATCGTCGCGGACTACCTCGACGTGGTGCTCCACGTCTTTACGCCGGATGCACGCGCCTACTACCGGCTCGAAGAGCTCTGGGGCGACGCCCCGCCCGTCGAGGTCGCCGCGGGCTAGCCGTCGGTGTGTTTGAGCTCGGACTCCTTGCGTTGCGCGTCGTCCAGTGAAAGCTCCCGTGCACAAACCTTGGCGTTGAGGTTGTTCTCGATCGAGTCGACCTCGGACGCGCGCGGATACGGCTCGGGCCAGAGGTTCCGCGGGTCGGTCGGATGCCCGCCGAGCTCGAGGCTGATCAGGTGGTCCTCCTGGTACTCGGAGGGCCCACCGCCCACGCCGTATTCACGCATTTGTTTCGCTTTGAGCGCGTTCGTGTACGAGGTCGGCGGTCGGATCGTCTTCGTCCACCCGAGCACGCAGATGGTGGAGTTGATGTTCGACTGCGTTACGTCGGGGTTCAACACGCCGGGCGAGCGCACGATGTCGGCGTGGTACGGGCCTTTGGACGAGGAGCCGTGTGGCGAAACGATCGCGATGCCGAGCAGCAGCAACGCAATCGCGACGAGTGCGGTCCGCATCGACATGCGTGCCAGCGTGCGGACGATGTTGTTGCACCGCAAGTGTCCAAACCGGACACGGCCCAGCCGATGTCGTTGCTAGCTTAGACAACATGCTCACCACTGATCAGAAGGGCGCCGTCGCCGAGCTCGCGATGGCCCGGGCTGCCGCCGAGCTTGGAATTGGCGTCTGGGGCTCATACACCGTCGAACGTTACGACTTGATCTTCGACCTGAGGCCAAGACTTGTTCGTGTGCAATGCAAGTGGGCGACAAGGCGCGGCGACATCATCTCCGTCCCTTGCTACGCGAATCGCAGGAATCGCGATGGATTGCTCAG
>DAINSN010000221.1:0-3807 GCA_036741295.1 Gaiellaceae bacterium | reverse complement strand
TAGGCGTCGAGCGCGACGATCAGGCCCGTCATCGAGAGCTGCGCCATCACGGCGACGCCGATCCCGTAGAGGCCGGCGAAATGATGCGCGACCAGGATCCCGGCGGCGATCACGATCACCGGCAGCGCCGTCGCCTGCATCCCGACCGCGAGGCCCTCGATGATGTTCGTCGCGTGTCCGGTCTGAGACGCGGAGGAGATGGATTTCACCGGCCCCCAGCGCGAGCCCGTGTAGTACTCGGTGATCGCGACGAGCAGGAACGTCACGACGAGGCCGACGAGCGAGGCGCAGTAGAGGTCGGTGAAGCTGAACTTGCCGGCGTCGTAGGCCATTGTCACGGGGATGAACCCGATCGCGGACAGCACGGTCGCGACGAGCACGGCCTTGTACAGCGCGTTCATGATGTTGCCCTTCTTCCCGACGCGGGCGAAAAACGTGCCGATCACTGAAGCGAGGATCGACATGCCGCCGAGCGCGAGCGGATAGAGGGCGAGTCCGCTCGACGGGAACTGCGTGCCGAGCAGCATCACGGCGACCGCAGTCACGGCATAGGTCTCGAACAGGTCGGCAGCCATGCCGGCGCAATCGCCGACGTTGTCGCCGACGTTGTCCGCGATCACGGCCGGGTTGCGCGGATCGTCCTCGGGGATGCCGGCCTCGATCTTCCCGACCAGGTCGGCCCCGATGTCGGCGGCCTTCGTGTAGATGCCGCCCCCGAGCCGCGCGAAGACGGAGATGAGGGAGCCGCCGAAGGCCAGCCCGATCAGGTCGTGGATCGCCGAGTCCGCGGAGTTGCCCACCCAGCCCGTGAGGGCCCAGTAGTAACCCGCGACGCCGAGCAGGGCCAGGCCGACGACCATCATGCCCGTTACCGAGCCGGCACGGAACGCGACGTTCAGAGCCGGCTTGAGCCCTCCGCGCGCCGCCTCGGCCGTCCGCAAGTTCGCGCGCACCGCAACGTTCATCCCGATGAACCCGGCGCCCGCGGAGAGGATCGCGCCGACCAGGAAGCCGATGGCCGTACCCCAGCCCAGCTTGTTGTAGAAGCCGAGGAGGAGGAACGGCACGATCGAGACGGCGGCGATCGTCATGTACTGACGGCGCAGGTAGGCCGCAGCCCCTTCCTGGACCGCCTTGGCGATCTCCTTCATGCGCTCGTTGCCCTCCGGGCGGCCGAGCAGCCAGACGGTCAGCCCGATCCCGTGGGCGACGGCGACGCCGGCGCAGATCAGCGCAAACAGCACCGGATGGTCGTTGAAGAAGCTCCCGACGATCAGCGTTCGTACCCCCTCACAAAGTCCGCGCCGAGTGACCTCGGCGCGGCGGATTTTCTATCACATGGCGCCCGTGGAGCGCCGCTTCCCTGGTTAGACGGCCGCTTCGTCCGGTTAAGCGGCCGCTTCGTCCACGGCCGCCGGCCGGGCGAGCTCGAGCGGCGACAGGGTGCCGATGAGCTCGGGATGGGCGATGCGAACATGCAGGTCGGCCGCCTGGAGGAGCTCCTCCTCGTCCTCCCCCCAGAGGACGTGGCCACAACCGCAGCGGATCACTCCGGCGATATCGATAGCCATCTCGCCAACAGGACGGCCCAGGCCGGCCTGATCTTCCTCTCCGTCAGTCCGCGTCCTTCGCGGCCTCCGCGTACGCAAGCTGGAGGTTCGCGGTCACCTGCTTGAAGTCCCGCACGAGCTCCTCGCTCGCGGATCCGTCGAGCACGGGCAGGAGCGCGCGAAGGGCTTCGATGGCGAGGCGGGCCTGGTCGAGGTCGCGGTCCTGGTCGGAGAGCCGGCGGTACCCGAGCGACGACACCGTGTAGAGGGTCTGGACGAGGAGGTCCGAGACCTTGAGCGTCTTCAGCTCCTCTTCGAGCTGTCTCAGGAGCTCGTCGTCGGGCGGCAGCCCAGCCGTCCCGGTCACGAAGGCTCCCAAAGCTCGAAGCGGTTTCCCTCGAGGTCGCTCGCCCAAGCGAACCGCCCGTACTCCATCTTCTCGACACGGTCGTCGACCTGGACGCCGGCCGCGCGGAGTTGCGCCAGCATGGCGTCGAGATCGCGGACGCGGAAGTTGACCATCAGCTGCTGGCCACTCGACCCGAAGTACGCGGTGTCGTTGGGGAACGGCGCCCACACGGTTTGATCGCCGTCCTTCGCTGTGAACGTGGTGCCGTACTCCTCCATGTCGATGCCGAGGTGGTCGGCGTACCAGGCGCGCAGAGCGAGGGGATCGTGTGCGCGGAAGAAGACGCCACCGACGCCCTGTACAGCCTCACCCACCGACCCGCTCCCGCGGCCGGCGGACGAGCTCGGCGAAGACGTCGCGATGTGAGCCGAGCTCCGCGACGCGCTCGTACTGGCGCTCGGCGGCGTTCGCCTCCGGGACTGCGAGGTAGGACGCCGCACCGATCTCCTCGGCGACGGGAAGCACCCATTCGATCAGCGCCTCGATGCGTGCCCGTGCCGGGACGACCTCGCCACGCTCGAAGTCGATGAGCCCGTCCGTCAGCCCGTACCGGATCGCACGCCACAGGTTCTCCTCGATCAGCCGGTGCGGCAGATCCGGTAGCGCCTCCCCTTCGTCGATCGCGCGCGCGAAGCGCGTACCCAGCGCGTAGATCAGCGCTGCAAGCGACTGCGCCTCGCCCAGATCGGGTTGCGCGTCGCAAATCCGAATCTCGACGGTCGGAAACGCAAGATGCGGGCGCACGCTCCACCAGATCTGCGTGTGCTCGTCGATCGACCCGGTCGTGTAGAGCAAACGGATGTAGTCCTCGTAGGCGGCCCAGTCGTCATACGCGTCCGGAACACCGCAGCGCGGGAACAGCTTCGTGAAGATCTCGGTTCGCGCCGAGTGGAGGCCCGTGACGCAGTCCTCGAGGAACGGCGAGCTGGCCGACAGCGCCAGGAGCTCCGGCAGGACGTTGCGGAACGCATTACACACGGCAACCGCGCGATCGGCGCCCCGAATCCCGATGTGGACGTGGATGCCGAAGCTGTTGTTGCGCCAGACGACGTACTGCAGGAGCTCGTTGTTACGCCGGTAGTGCGGCGTGTCGATGATGCGCTGGTCCTGCCAGCGGCTCCAGGGATGAGTGCCCGTCGACGCGAGCCCGACTCCGAATCGGTCGGCCAGCTCGCCCAGCTGCGTCCGGCGCTCGACCATCCGCTCGGCGACTTCGCCGAAGTTCGCGCAACGACCGGTCTTCACCTCGATCTCGGATGCGATCAGTTCGCCGACGAGATGCTCGTCGAGCTTCGTTCCCGCCGCACCGGCCTTGAGCTCCTCGAAGCGGCTGGTCAGCTCGAGCGTGTCGGGATCGAGGAGCGCGAACTCTTCCTCCACGGCGATCGTGAAGTCCTGTCCGTCCTCGAAAGCCTCGCGCGCGAAGCGAATCTGCTCCTCGGGAGCGAGTCGTTGCTGGTCACCCACTTCGCTAGCGTAAATGAAGGAATGCGGGCTAACCGCGTTCGATGGGCGCGAGCAGCCGTGCGGCGACACTCGTCCAGCTCCAGCGCGCGACGGCAGCGCGCCGGGCCGCGGCGCCGAGCTCCGCGCGTGTTTCGGGGGGAAGAGCGAGCAGTTCGCCCAACTTCGCGGCGAGGTCGCCCGCGTCCCCGTTCGCAAAGCTCGCCAGGTGCCTGTGCTCCGGGGGATACTCGTCTTCCAGGCCCTCAGCGATCTCCGCGAGCCCTGAGTGGCGAGCCACGAGGGGCGGCGAGCCTGCAGCAGCCGCTTCCGCAGCGACCATTCCGAAGGCCTCCGGGAAGATCGACGGAACGACCGTGACGTCGGCGAGCGGGAGCAGGTGCA
>DAINSN010000220.1:0-3855 GCA_036741295.1 Gaiellaceae bacterium | reverse complement strand
GAGCGCCGGCTTTGCAAGCCGGAGGTCACCGGTTCGATCCCGGTACGCTCCATCGCCGTCCGAAGTCCAGGCCGCGCGCTTTGCGCGCATTCATGATGACTTCGGCCGGCTCTCGTTTCGATTCCTGCTCCAGCTCGCCCACCACTCGCCGAACGCCGAGCTGTGGATCTTCCCGACTCGGGCCACGGCTTCCTCGAGCAAGACGCTGGGCATCACCATCGCACTAGAGTCATACCCAGTAGAGCGGAGGAGGTTCTTCGATATGACCAACACGACTCTCGACCAGCGGGCGACGCCACTGCCGCCCGGGACCAAGGCGCCTGAGTTCGAGCTTCACTCGACACCCGATCAGACCGTGTCGCTCGCCGAGTTTCGGGGCCGGCCCGTGATCCTCGCCTTCTACCCGGAGGACTGGAGTCCGGTCTGCTCCGATCAGATGGCCCTGTACCAGGAGCTGCTCTCCGAGTTCCAGAAGTTCAACGCAGAGCTGATGGGCATCTCGGTGGACGGGATCTGGTGCCACCTGGCCTTCGCGAAGGACCGGAACCTGCACTTCCCCCTGCTCGCCGACTTCGAGCCCAAGGGTGAGGTGGCTCGCAGCTATCAGGTTTACCGGGCCGGAGACGGGACGAGCGAGCGAGCCCTGTACGTGATCGACGCCGACGGCATCGTGCGCTGGAGCTACATCTCTCCCGTGGGTGTGAACCCAGGCGCCGATGGGATCCTCCTTGCTCTCGAGAGCATTGGGAAGGAGGGCGGCTCATGAGCTCGACCCAGTGGGGGGCCGCACTCACGATGGCGGTCAGCGAAGAGCGGGACCACATCCAGGGGCCGGCGAATGCGGCGGTAACGCTTGTCGAGTACGGCGACTATGAGTGTCCGTACTGCGGTGCCGCGTATCCCATCGTCAAGGAGGTGCAGGCCCGGATGGGTGACAGGCTGCGGTTCGTGTTTCGCAACTTCCCGATCGCGACCTCGCACCCCCATGCCGAACAAGCCGCCGAAGCCGCCGAAGCTGCGGCGATCCAGGGTCCGTTCTGGGAGATGCACGACCTTCTGTACGAGAACCAGCAACGCCTGCGCGACCAGGACCTCCGCGCCTACGCGGAGAAGCTCGAGCTCGACCTCGAGTCGTTCGACAAAGGACTGGCCGAGCACGTGCATGCTGCTCGCGTCCGCGAGGACTTCATGAGCGGCGTGCGCAGCGGCGTGAACGGCACGCCGACCTTCTACATCAACGGTGTGAGGCACGACGGCTCGTACGAGATCGAGACGTTGCTCGCCGCCCTGGAGCGAGCGGCGGTCTAACGGTTGAGCAGTAGCGGCGCTGAGGCCGGCGCGCTCACCCGGGAGTCGCCCTTCACGGGTCGCACGGCCTGGGTACGGAACCTCGAGACGCCGCTGCGCCGGTTTCTCCGCACCGAGACCGGTAGTGCCGCGGTCCTGCTCGCCGCCGCGGTCGCGGCGCTCGTGTGGGCGAACGTCGACGCGGCCTCGTACGAGCGCGTCTGGCACACGACCTTCTCGGTCCGCATCGGTCACACGGGCCTGTCGCACGACCTGCGCTATTGGCTGAACAGCGGGCTGATGACGCTCTTCTTCTTCGTCGTCGGCCTGGAGGCGCGCAGGGAGTTCGACCTGGGTGAACTGCGGGAGCGACGCAGGCTGGCGCTGCCGCTCGCCGCAGGCATCGGAGGGATGCTCGTGCCGGTCGCGATCTTCCTGGCGCTCAACGCGGGGCGCCCCTCGGCGCACGGTTGGGGCGTCGCGATGTCGACGGACACCGCGTTCGCTCTGGGGATGCTCGTGCTCGTCGGGACGCGCCTCCCCATCCGCCTGCGCGCGTTCCTGCTCAGCTTCTCGGTCGTCGACGACATCGTTGCACTGATCGTGATCGCGACGGTCTACGCGGGCGGTTTGCACGCGCTTGCCCTGCTGATCGCGGTCGGGCTCTTCGCGGTCGTGGTGCTTGCCGTGCTGGCCGGCATCCAGCGCGGCATCGTGTATGCGGCGTTGGGCGTGACCGCGTGGGTCGCGCTGTCGAAGTCCGGCGTCGACCCGATCGTGATCGGGCTGGCGATGGGGCTGCTGACGTATGCAGCGCCTGCCGCCCGGGGCGATCTCGAGCGCGCCTCCGACCTCTTCCGTCTCTTCCGGGAGCAGCCGACGCCGGAGCTCGCGCGCTCGGCGCGGCTCGGGCTCGAGTCCGCGCTCTCGCCGAACGAGCGCCTGCAGCAGCGATTCCATCCGTGGACGAGCTACGTGATCGTGCCGCTGTTCGCGCTTGCGAACGCGGGCATCCACATCGACGGTCGTTTCCTCTCGCACGCGTTCACGGCCCCGATCGCACTCGGCATCCTGACCGGCTACGTCGTCGGCAAGCCCGTCGGAATCCTTGCGGCGTCATGGCTCGCGACGAGGTTGAGCGGTGGGCGGGTCCGGCCGCCGGTCGGCTGGGCCGCGCTCGCCGGAGGCGGCTCGATCGCCGGCATCGGCTTCACCGTGTCACTCCTGATCGCCGGCCTTGCGTTCCGCGGCGAACAGCTCGCCGAGGCAAAGCTCGGCCTGCTCAGCGCGGCGCTGTTCGCGTCGCTTCTGACGTGGCTCGTCTTTCGCGCGACGGCAATACTGCCGAGGCGACTGCGGACACGGGCGTTGCTCGGAAACGCGGAGGCGATCGTCGACCTCGCCGTGCCCGTCGATCCCGAGCGCGACCACTTTCGTGGCCCCGAAGGTGCGCCTGTCACACTCGTCGAGTACGGCGACTTCGAATGCCCCTATTGCGGGCAGGCCGAATCGGTCATCCGCGAGCTGCTCAGCGACTTCGGCGACGTCCGCTACGTCTGGCGACATCTCCCGCTCAACGACGTCCATCCACACACCGAGCGCGCCGCCGAAGCCGCAGAGGCCGCCGCCGCGCAGGACGCGTTCTGGGAGATGCACGATCACCTGCTCGAGCACCAAGACGCGCTCACTCCCGGCGACCTCATCGGCTATGCGAGCGAGCTCGGGCTCGACGTCGACCGGTTCACCGAGGATCTCGAGAAGCATGCCGGCGCGGCCCGGGTCGCAGAGGACGTGGACGGCGCCGACCTCAGCAACGTCTCCGGTACGCCCACCTTCTTCATCAACGGCCGCCGCCACTACGGCGCGTACGACATCGAGTCCCTCACCCAAGCGGTGAGCGTCGCCCGCGCGCGAGCGGCCATAGCAGTGAGTGAGTCGCAGTAGCGCGCCGTTCGCGCTCGGGCGCGTACGCGAGCGCAGCGCCTGCCGGCGTCCGCCTCCTGAAACGGGCGGTCATGCTCGGCCCGCCCTAGCCTTACCCCGTACCGCTAACGTCACTGGACGCCGATGAGCTCGCAGCGGGACAACATCACGAAGGAGTACGCCACCGACGAGATCGTGGTCGAGTGGGAGCCGCGCCTCTGCTACCACTCGCAGAACTGCGTCCGCTCGCTGCCGCAGGTGTTCGACGACAGCCGGCGGCCATGGGTCAAGGTCGACGCGGCGACGGCCGACGAGGTCGAGGCGGCGGTCGCGCGCTGTCCGTCCGGGGCGCTGCGGGCGCGTCGGATCGGCGCGCCCACGGCGACACGGCAGCAGCCGCTCGAGCTTTCCACATCGGCGGACGGACCACTGCTTGTCTCCGGCGGAGTTCGAATCCTCGACGCCGAAGGTCACGTTCTCTACGAGGGCGAAAAAGCTGCGCTCTGCCGCTGCGGCGGTTCGGCGAACAAGCCGTTCTGCGACGGCACGCATAAGAAGATCGGCTTCCGTGGCTGAGTCGTTGCCGACGCTGTACCAGGCAGAGTGGTGCCCGTTCTCGTCCGCGGTTCGAGAGGTGCTGACGGA
>DAINSN010000219.1:0-3856 GCA_036741295.1 Gaiellaceae bacterium | reverse complement strand
AAGAGCGCGGCGTTGACGATCTCGCGCGGCTTGGCGAGGCGGCCCATCGGGATGTGCACGAGGCGTCGTTCGGCGGCAGCCGGATCGTCGCCCCAGATCGAGAGCAGGAGCGGCGTCTCGACCGGTCCCGGGCAGAGTGCGTTGACGCGAACGCCTTGTCGGGCGAACTGGACGCCGAGCTCGCGGGTCATCGCGAGGACGGCTCCCTTCGAGGCCGTGTACGAGATCTGAGAGGTGGCGGCGCCGAGCAGCGCGACGAACGAGGCGACGTTGATAACGGAGCCGCCGCCGCGCTCGAGCAGGTGCGGGATGCCGTGCTTGCAGCAGAGGTAGACGCCACGCGTGTTCACCGCTTGGACGCGGTCCCAGGCGTCGGGCTCGGTCTCCAGGATGGACGCGTCGTCGGCGGGCGAGATGCCGGCGTTGTTGTAGAGGATGTCGATGCCGCCGTAGAGCTCCATCGTCGCGTCGTACATCGCGCGCACGTTGTCCGGGTCTGCGACGTCGACCTGGAAGGCGAACGCGTCGCGCGCCGCGGTGGCGGTCTGCTCGGCCGCGTCGACGTTCACGTCGGCCGCGCAGACTTGCGCGCCTTCCTCGCTGAACAGCAGAGCGGCTTCACGCCCCATGCCACCCCCGGCGCCGGTGATGACCGCGACCTTCCCGTCGAGACGGCCCATCAGCCGGTCGCCACGTACACGTTCTTGATGTCGGAGTAGCCGTCCAGCGCGTGCATACCGAGCTCGCGGCCGAATCCCGATTGCTTGACGCCCCCGAAGGGCGTCGAGGGGCGCACCGAGCTGTTCGAGTTGATCGAGAGGACGCCGCTCTCGAGGGCGCGAGCGACGCGCAGGGCGCGCGCGCCGTTCTCCGTCCAGATCGAGCCGGACAGTCCGTACGGAGTGTCGTTCGCGATCCTGACGGCCTCTTCTTCGTCGGCAAACGGAATCAGCGCTGCCACCGGGCCGAAGACCTCCTCGCGGGCCACGCGGTCGTCGTTCGACGCTTCGACGAGCGTGCAGGGGTACCAGAATCCGCGCCCGTTCGGCGCATCGCCGCGGAAGAGTGGGTCGCCCTCCACGAACGAAGCGACGGTCTCGCGGTGCTGCGACGAGATGAGCGGGCCCATCTCGGTCGCTTCGTCGGACGGGTCGCCGACCTTCAGGTTGCGCGTGGCCTCGATCAGCAGCTCGGCGAAGCGGTCATAGGCGGAGCGCTCGACGAGGATCCGAGAGCGGGCGCAGCAGTCCTGTCCGGCGTTGTCGAAGACCGCATAGGGGGCGGCCGCAGCAGCCTGTTCGAGGTCGGCATCGGCGAACACGACGTTGGCCGACTTTCCGCCCAGCTCGAGCGTGATGCGCTTGATCGTCCCCGCGGCGCCTTGCATGACGCCGCGACCGACCTCAGTCGAACCGGTGAAGCCGATCTTCGCGACATCAGGGTGCTCGACGAGCCGCTGCCCGACGACTCGGCCGGGCCCGACCACGACGTTGACGACACCCTCCGGTATCCCGGCTTCGAGGATCAGCTCTTCGAGCCGTAGGGCGGAGAGCGGTGTCAGCTCCGCCGGTTTGAGGACGACGGTGTTGCCGCAGGCGAGCGCAGGCCCGAGCTTCCAGCTGGAGATGTTGAGCGGAAAGTTCCAGGGCACGATGAGCCCGACGACGCCGAGCGGCTCGCGGAAGGTGATGTCGATCCCGCCGGCAACGGGGATCGTCTCGCCGTAGTGCTTGTCGACCGCGCCCGCGTAGAAGTGGAAGACCTGCGCCACCATGCCGACCTCGGCGCGGGCACCGGCGATCGGCTTGCCGACGTTCTGCGATTCGATGCGGGCGAGCTCTTCTGTGTGCTCCTCGACGAGCGTTGCGAGCCGGCGCAGGAGCCGTGCGCGGTCGGTGGGAGCGACAGCGCGCCATTCCTTGAAGGCCGCCTTCGCGCGCGCCACAGCGGCGTCGGTCTCCTCGACCCCAGCCGCGTCGAGCTCGGCGATCGTCTCCTCCGTCGCGGGGTTGGTCACGATCAGAGCCATCTGGCCCATTTGACCACGACGGGATCCCTCACGTCACGGTGTCCCACGGCTCGGTGTCCGACACCTGGACGTCGCCTGCGGCGACAAAGTCCCGAAAAGCCACCCGCGCTTGCGCTGGGCTCGCCCCGAAGAGGCCGAGGAGATCGCCCAGCGCCAGGAAGTCCGGTGGGTGCTCGAGATCGACGGCTGCCCTGTAGCTACTCCAATGCCACTGTTCCGGGGCCGTGCAAATTCCGGCTCGGACCGGGTTCAGCACGATGTAGCGAACGGCCTCGTGGAGATGCTCGTCGCTCTCGATCGGCCACCAGGAATAGTGGTTCCGAAAGAGGTGGCCGGTGCGCCCATGCTTGCGATTCATCCTGCGAGCATGGCCGCAGTTCAGGAGCTGCATCCCGGTGGCGAAGCCCACCTCGGTTGCCCGCATGAGCAGGTGGTAGTGATTCGTCATCAGGCAGTAGGTGATGACCCGCCATCGGTTCTCGAAAACGATTCGGGAGAGCCAGCGCAGGAAATCGAGACGATCGAGGTCGTCGCGCACGATCGGCTCGCCATTGTTCCCGCGCGCCGCGACGTGGTAGTACGCACCCGGTTCGAAGATCCTCAGCCGGCGTGCCATCGAGAACGACGCTAGCGCGACGAGTCGCCGGCAGGCTCGGCTGTGGACAACGCGTCACACTTTCGTCACGGTGTCCGACACTTGGCCGTGGGAGTAGTTGCCACGGCCGGTTAGTCCGCCTCCGCCTAATCGTTCCGCGCGGCGTGATACTGCGCCGCTTCGCGCACCAGTTCCTCGAAGAGACGCGCGTCCTCGCCGGCTTCCGGATGCCAGAGGACGCCGAGGACGAAGCGCCGGTCCGGATCCTCGACCGCCTCGACCGTTCCGTCCTCGGCGTGGGCCGCGACGCGGAGGCCCGTTCCGATCCGCCCGATTCCCTGATGATGGTGCGACTTCACGGGTGCACGGTCGCCGAGCAGCGAGCCGAGCCGCGTCCCTTCCTCCAGCGTCACGTCGTGATCCGCATACGTGCCGGGCGTGTGCTTGTGCTTCTCGTCTCCGACGACGTCCGGCAAATGCTGAACCAGGTCGCCGCCACGCGCAACGTTCAGTACCTGGCTGCCGCGGCAGATCGCGAGCACGGGCATGTCGCGCTCGAGCGCAGCCTCGAGGAGCGCGAGCTCTGCCCGGTCGCGCGCCTCATGGATGCCGAACGTCTCGTCGTGCGGCTCCTGGTCGTACAGACCGGGATCGAGGTCGGAGCCGCCGGAGAACAACAGTCCGTCCAAGGCCTGCAGCGTCTCTTCCACTCCGTCCTCGCTCGGCGGGACGAGCAATGGACGCCCGCCTGCCCGCTCCACCGCGCGCACATAGTCGACGGGAATGAGCGCAGCCTCCAGCTCCCAGTAGCTCCACTTCGCCGGAGTGACGTAGGTCGTGATGCCGATGAGCGGTTTAGCCACGCTCGAACAGCCGCTCGCGCTCGTAGCACGTCACGACCTCGTCGAACAACCGCTGCTCGGTGCGCGCGTAATTCAAATAGTGGTCGACGACATCGTCGCCGAGTGCCGCCCGAGCTATCGTCCCATGCTCGAGCGCTTCGATCGCCTCGCGCAGCGTCGACGGAAACCGCTCGGCATCCGACTCGTACGCGTTCCCTTCCAACGCCGGCGGCAGCTCGAGCCCTGCTTCGATTCCGTGGAGCCCCGCCGCGATCAGCGCCGCGAAGGCGAGATAGGGATTGACGTCACCGCCAGGGATGCGCGTCTCGATCCGTTGAGCAGCGCCGTGCCCGACGATCCGGAAGCCGCACGTGCGGTTGTCATGGCCCC
>DAINSN010000218.1:0-3909 GCA_036741295.1 Gaiellaceae bacterium | reverse complement strand
GACGACGAGCTCGAGCCGCCGTCGTTCCTGCGGAACTAAGACACGCAGGCGTCACGAAGACGTACCCGTGCCTGGCACGGGTAATTCCCCGGAGGAGCAGCGCCTTTCGATCGGGGCGTCACAGTTTCGTACCGGTGCCTGGCACCGGAGATGTCCCTAGCGCCGGATCGTCACGAGCGCGCCGCGACGCACGCCCCAGTGCGCGAACGCGCCGCGGTTCACCTCGAGCGCGCCACGGTAAGCGACATGCGGGTCGTAGATCTTGCACGGGTCGCGGCGGCACGGCGCCATGTCGAGGATCCGGAGGATCCGGCCGCGGTTGTCCCAGAACGCGATCGACAGCGGCACCGACGTGTCCTTCATCCAGAAGCGTTCGCGGACGTCGCTCTGCCAGAGGAACGCCATCCCGGACTTCGGCGCGAGCGAGTGCCGGCCGCTCAGGCCCTGCTCTTGCTGTTCCACCGTCTCGGCGATCTCGACCCGGACCTGCACGGTGTCAGCGGGCGTGCTGATCAGGGCCGTCCCGTGCGGGAACGTGACGACTGTGGACAGCGCAATGGTCGCCAAGATCCGAAGCACGGACCCCATTGTGCGCGAGGCGTGCCTCGTTCGAGTGAACTTCGCGGGCACGGCGTAAGCGCCGGCCGCGGCCCGCATCTACTTGACATAGGTCGGACCAGATCTGCGGCCTCTCGCAAAAGGGCCCGTGCCAGCGGCGGCGCGGGCCCCCCTCTCTATTCAGGCGGGCGCGGCTTCGGTCAGATCAGCGGTCGGCGTCGGCAGCAGTAGCCGCCCATCCCGCATGCGAACAACACGACCGGCGCGCGCTGCGATCGACGCGTCGTGCGTGATGAGGACGACCGCCTGGCCTTGCTGATCCGAGATCGAACGCAGGAGACGAATGATCTCGTCTCCGGTGGCTGAGTCGAGATTGCCGGTCGGCTCGTCGGCGAGCAGGACTCGCGGACGATTTGCGAGCGCTCTGGCTATCGCAACCCGCTGCTGCTCGCCGCCCGAGAGCTCGGACGGAAGATGAGCACCGCGCGGGCCGAGGCCCACGGCGTCGAGCAACTCGGATGCCCTCTGCTCGCGTTCGCTCCCCGGCAGGCCCCGAGGAGCAAGCGCGACCTCGACGTTCTGACGCGCGGTCAGCGTTGGGATCAGGTTGAACTGCTGGAAGACGAACCCGATCGTCTCGAGGCGAAGCTGGGTCAGCTCTCCGTCCGGCAGGGCGCCGAGATCGCGTCCCTCGAAGAGGATCTCACCCTCGGTCGGCCGGTCGAGTGCTCCGAGCAGCTGGAGCAAGGTCGTCTTCCCCGAGCCGCTCGGTCCCGCAACGACGAGGAACTCTCCGGGATCGATCTGCATGTCGATTGCGTCCACTGCGCGAACCTCGCGCGTGCCGTTGCCGTACACCCGGCTGACGCCATGGAGCTCGAACAAGGGTTGAACCGTCAGCTCAGCCATCAGTCGATATGTCGAAGGGCTTCGGCAGGTCGCAAGCGCGCAGCGCGGAGGCCGCCGACCGCGCCGGAGAGGAGGCCGCCGGCGAGCGCCAGCGCTACGGCCAGGAGGATCAGGCCGAGGCCGACGGGCGCTCCGAGCGAGACAGCTGTCGAGCCAGCCTGGACCGTGCCCTGGCCGAACGCCGCGAAGCCACCAGGCCCGGGGCCCGCTCCGGCCGTCTGAGTCGCCGCCTGGGCAACGGTCGCCTTTAACGTCGGCGAGAAGGCGCCGATCAGGGCTGCGGCGCCGACGCCCAGCGCCACGCCGGCGATTCCGCCGATGAGCCCCTGGATCAGCGACTCGCCGGTGACTTGCCGGACAACGAGAGACTGGCGCCAGCCGCGTGCCTTGAGCGTTCCCAGCTCGCGAACACGCTTGGTCACAGAGGAGAGGGTCAGCAGCGAAGCGATCAGGAACGCGGCGAGCAGGCCGACGATCTCGAGCGCAGTTCCGAGCTTGCCGGTGAGGTTCTTCGCGTCGACGAGCGAGCCTGAGACGCGGTTGGCGAGATCGCTGGCCGTTGTGACGGACGCGCCGTCGAAGGAGGACTTGATCGCCGCGGTCACGCCCGCGACCTGATCGCTACTCGTTGCACGCACATACACCGTGTTGATGCGTGCGGTGCGGCCGGAAAGCGCTTGGAGCTGTCTGAGTTTCACGTAGACGTCGGAGGCCTGGCCGCCGAGCGGTGTCTTGGCGAAACCGATCACCGTGAAGGTCTTGCCGCCCAGCGTGATCGTCTTGCCCAGCTTGATTCCCTTCCGCTGCGCGTAGCTGATGTTGAGGATCGCCTCGCGTTTGGTCGTGCGCGAGAAGTAGCGCCCACGCGCAAGCTGGCCCGAGGTCACGGCTCCGAGGCCCGGATGCGTCTGGTCGACGCCGCTGACCGTGATCGCCTGAACGTCGATATTGCGCGGTCCTCCTTGCCCTCCACCGGGCGGTCCGAACTGCTGCTGTTGGGTCTGCTGCGGCACAGTGCCCTCGAGATGGACCGCGGCCAGCGTTAATCCACCGGCCGCAGTCTTGACGCCGGCGAGCGAAGCGATGCTCTTCACGCGGGTCGAGGCGAACGTGAGCTGGGAGGCGGACGCAAACGTGTCGCGTGAGAAGTGCGAGCCGGGCGTCCCCAGGTTCTGCAAACCCACGCGCGCACCGCCGTTCTCGCTACGCAGCCGCGCGCGTTCTTGCGGCGAAAGGTTTCCGAAGGGTCCGCCGCCCGAAGTCGAGAGCTGGAGCGGGCGCGAGACGGAGAGATCGGTGCCGATGCCCGTCAGCGGCTTCAGCACCTCCGCCTGGGCATTGTCAAGTCCCTTGGAAAGAGCGTTCACGGTCACGACGAGAGCGACTCCGACCGCAAGGCCGAGCGCCGTGAGAATGGTGCGCCCACGGCGGCGGCGAAGCTCGCTGAACATGTACGAGAGGTAGAACACCTGCACGTCAGTCAAGACCAGGTTCCTGAGAGCGAACTAAGGCCCGGATAAGAAGCTGCTAAGACTTCGGGCTACCCTTCGTGCATGAGAGGGGCAGTCGCAGCCGGGCACCCACTGACCGCGCAGGCGGGTGCCGACGTGCTCGCAGCAGGGGGGAACGCGGTCGACGCCGCCGTCGGCGCCGCGCTCGTCTCCTGGGTCGCCGAGAGCCCGCTCACCGGCCCCGGCGCCGGCGGCTTCATGCTCGTCCACCGCGCCCGCGACCAGTCGACGCGGGTCTTCGACTTCTTCGTCTCGGTTCCCGGCCTCGGCCTTGCGCAGCGCGACCTCGCGGACATGGACCGCGTCGACGTCGACTTCAGCGGCGGCTCGACTCAGGTCTTCCACATCGGCGCCGCCTCCTGCGCCGTTCCCGGCGCGGCCGTCGGACTGGAGGAAGCACACCGCTCCTTCGGCGCGCTCCCGTGGCGCGACCTCTTCCAACCGGCGATCGAGCTCGCGCGCAACGGCGTCGAGCTGAACAAAGGCCAGGCGTACCTGCACGCGATCCTCGACCTGATCCTGCGCCACACACCCGAGTCGCGCGCCGTGTACGAGAACAATGGCGAGCGCCTCGTCGCAGAGGACACCCTGATCCAGGCAGATCTCGCCAACACGCTCGAGCTCATCGCCGACAAAGGCGGCAAGGTGCTGTACGAAGGCGACCTCGCCGAACAGATCTCCGACCACGTCCGCGCGCACGGCGGCTGCATCACCCGCGAGGACCTGGAGAACTACCGCGTCATCCGGCGACGCCCGGTGCGCGCGAGCTTCTGCGGGGAGGAGTACCTCTCCAACCCGCCGCCGTCGGCCGGCGGGATCCTGATCGCCTACGGACTCCCACTGCTCGAAGAGCTCGGTCCGGGAGAACCGGGCAAAGCCGAAGCGATCGACGCACTCGCACGCGTCATGCGCGAGCAGGCGAACGCGCGCA
>DAINSN010000217.1:0-3912 GCA_036741295.1 Gaiellaceae bacterium | reverse complement strand
CGTCTTCCTGGAAGTTCTCCATGATCGCGAGCATCGCGCGCCCCGTCACGGCTGTGCCGTTCAGAGTGTGCACCGGCTCCAGTTGCTTGTCGTCGCGTCGATGGCGGATCTCGAGGCGGCGCGCTTGGTAGTCGGTCGTGTTCGACGTCGACGTGATCTCGCGGTAGCGCTCCTGCGACGGGAACCAGGCCTCGATGTCGTACTTCTTCGCCGCGGATGCGCCGAGGTCGCCCGCGGCGACGTTGACGACGCGGTACGGCAGCTCGAGCTCCTGCACGAGCTCCTCTTCGATGTCGAGCAGCCGTTCGTGCTCCTCACGTGACCACTCCGGCCGCGTGAAGACGAACATCTCGACCTTGTCGAACTGGTGGACGCGGAACATGCCGCGTGTGTCTTTCCCCGCGGCGCCGGCCTCGCGGCGGAAGCAGGTGGAATAGCCGGCGTAACGGAGCGGCAGGTGGTCGCCGTCCAGGATCTCGGCGCCGTGCATCGCAGCGAGTGGGACCTCGGACGTTCCGACGAGGTAGAGCTCGTCCCGTTCGACTGCATAGATGTTCACCTCGTCGGTCGGGAAGAACCCGGTCCCGTACATCGCCTCCTCACGAACGAGGACAGGCGGGAGGACGGGGGTGAAGCCACGGGTCGCGAGCCGGTCGAGAGCGAACCGGTAGAGCGCGAGCTCGAGCAGTGCGACGTCGCCGCTGCGAAATGCGAAGCGCGACCCCGAGACCTTTGCCGCCCGCTCGAGGTCGATGCCGTCGCCGGCGAGCTCGAGGTGATCCTTGACCTCGAAGCCGAACGACGGTGGCTCGCCCCAGCGGCGGATCTCGAAGGCATCCTCCTCGGTCTCCCCGTCCGGCGTGGCCTCGTCCGGCGGGTTCGGAACCCGGTCGAGGAGCTCTTTGCGCCGGGCTTCGGCTGCCGCCAACTGCTGCTCGAGCGTCTGCAGCTCTTCTTTGACCCTTTCCAGTTCCTTCAGCTGCTCGGGGGTCGGTTTGCCTTTGATCTTTCGTGCCGCGCGCAGCTCCTCGACTCGTGGCTGGATCTCCCTGACGGCGCGATCGGACTCGAGCAGCTCGTCGAAGGCCCCGGCCGCTCCTTTCCGGGCCAGCGCGGTGCGGAAGGTGTCCGGATCGTTGCGGGCGGCACGGAGATCGATCATCTGCGGGAGTCTAGGTACGCCTCGAGCACTTGAGCCACGCCTTCCTCGTCGACCGAGGGGCAGACGAACTCGGCGGTCTGCTTCACCAGGTCGTGGGCGTTCTCGACCGCCACGCCGTAGCCGGCCCAATCGACGAGCTCGATGTCGTTTTCCCCGTCCCCGAACGCCACGGTGCGTTCGCGGGCGAAGCCGAGGTGCTCGGCAAGAAACTCGATCCCCGTGGCCTTCGTCACGTCCGGCGAGGCGAACTCGAGGAAGTACGGCAGCGACTTCGAGATGTAGAGCCGACCGGCGAACCGCTCGAGCAGCCGCTGCTTCAGCCCGTCCAACACCTCCGGGTCGCCGATCACGACCAGCTTCGTCGGCGGCTTGTCGAGCCACGCGAGCAGATCGCCGACGGGATGCAGCTCGAGATCTTGGAAGTCGGCGTATCGCCTAGCTTCGGGCGTGACCTCGGCGACGTACAGCTCGTCGTCCACGTAGCAGTTCAGCCCGAACCCGTCCTCGTTCAACGCTGTGATCGTCTCGCGCGCAAGCTCGAGCGGGATCGGCACGTGACGGAGCCAGCGCCCGCTCACGGGCTCCGCGACGACCGCGCCCTGGTAGCAGACGACCGGATCGTCGATGCCGGCCTCCAGCGCGTAACGACGGACGGACTGGAACATGCGGCCGGTGACCAGCACGACGTGAATTCCCGCGGCAAGAGTCCGGGCGATCGCCGCACGAGTCCGCGCGTGCAGAACAGCGTCCTCACCGATCAGCGTCCGGTCGAGGTCGCACGCGACAGCGTCGACCGCGCGCGGGAAATCCTGCGGGAGGTTCAGCCCTGCGGCTTCGTCAGGAAGTCGACGAGGGCCTTGAGGTCGTTGGGCGGCAGAGCCTTGTACGACTTCGGCATGACGCCCTTCGGGAAGCCCTTCTCGACGTACTTGTCCGGATCGACGATCGAGTCTTGGACGAACTGCGCAAGCGGCTGGTGAGCCGTCTTTGCGTATTCGGGCAATTTGTCCAGGTCAGGCCCGATGGTGCCCACCGCGTCCGTGCCGGCGGGCTTGTACGTGTGACAGGCGCCGCAGCCCTGGCTGACGAAGATCGCCTTCCCGGGAGCCTCGGCTTTCACGGTTCCGATGACCGTGTCCGCCGCAGGACGGATAACGCCTTCGTTCCCGCAGCCCGCGAGTGCGAGCACGGCCGCGGTGGCAGCGGCGGCGATCAAGGCTCCCCGGCGCATCGGGCGCGAGTCTACTGACTCCCAACGGAGGAGAACCAAGCAGCCAAGCGCGCCAAGTCCGATCACGTCGACCGGCGTGTCGTTCACGAGCAGCGAGACCGCCAGGCCGGCGAGAAGCGCATCGACCGTTGCACGTCGCGGCCGCATCGTGCCCATCAACACGAGCGCGGCGAGACAGCTGAGGAAGGGCAGCACGTGCTGCCACTGATCGGTTGCTGCGGTCCACGAGAGGTGCAGTCGATGTCCGAGGTTCCCGAGGAGCGAGTCTGGCCCGCTTCCGACTGCGTGGGTGACGTGACTCGATCCGCCGAGCACCGCGTCGAGCCCGACGAATGCCAGACCGACAACGACAACGGTCACCGCCACGAAAGCAAGGCGGCGCGGAGTGACCGACAGTCCGCGGAGACGCAACCCCAGCAGGCCAAGAGCTGTCGCGAAGACAAGGATGCCGCCGCCGTCCGCTCCGGCCTTGCTCCAGCCGATCGCCACGAGTGCGAGCGCCGCGAGTGGGACGAGCCAGCGCAGACCGCCGATCGCCGCCGCGACCAGTACGGGGGGCAGGAGCAGCGTCTCGACCTGGTTGCCGACGCCGTAGAAGCGGCCGCCGCCGTCGGGACGCGCGCCGAGTACCGCAAGCGAGTTGAGCTCGGGATCGACGGCGAGGATGACTGTCAGCGCCACCAAGAACGCCGCCACAACCGCTGGGACGACGCTTCGGCGCAACGATCCTGCAACTGCAAGCACGATCGTCAGCGCCGCCATTACCCCGATCACCAGAGCGAAGCGTGTCGCTCCGGCCCAAGACAGCAGTAGAGAAGCCGTAACGGCTGCCGCGCCACCGAGCCCGGCGGCGCGCGGCGCGAAGGCGGCCAGCGCGATGATCGTCAGCACGACGGTGACGAACACCCAGCTGCGGTCGTAGTGCACGCGGGTGAGGCGCGCGTCGAGCCGGCGCAGGTCAGCGAACGCGTTACGGTCGGGCTCGGAGCGGATCGGCGGCGAACGGCCTTCCTGGAGGGCGACGGCCGTCGGCGCGATGTCGGCGATCGAAACGAGGCCCCGGATCCGCGTGGAGTCGGACGTGAGGATCCCGTGGTACCCCGCGCCGAAGATCATGACGCTGTAGCGCTTCGAATTCGGGTGCTTTCCCGGCGGCGGGAGAGTGATGTAGACGGCTGGTCGGAGCGGCTGCACCGGAATGCCGAAGGCGAGGTCGACAAGGATCTTCCCGTGGGCCAAGCCGCGGCCGCTTTCGACCTTGCCCCGCCTGAGGGCTGCAATGGCTCCTGCCCGGCTGACGGTCCTGCCGGCTCCTGGGACGTAGAGGCCAACCGCGCCGACCCCGCGTGTGGCGAAAATGCCGTTGGGCGGCATGACGTAGATCGTCGGCCGGGCCTGGGCCGCCGCGCTCGCGCCTAGGAACCCCGCAGCCACGACCGCCACGGCTACGATTCGGTGTCCAATCCTCGCCTCCAAGGAGAGCGATTCTCGATGAAACGCAGGTCATACGGTCGCGACG
>DAINSN010000216.1:0-3979 GCA_036741295.1 Gaiellaceae bacterium | reverse complement strand
ACCTCTGCGGAATCCTGCTCGTCGGGATCGTCTCTGCGCACCTTGCACTCGTGCATGTCGGTTTTGGCTGGATCGGGCTTGCGCTGCTGGCCGCTCTGTCTCTCGGGTTTTGCGCGTGGCGCCTGAACGGCACGGAACGTCCCGGCTGGCGCCGACCGGACTGGATCGACACCGTCGGCTTCGCCGCGCTGATCGCGCTGATGATCGACTTCGGACGGGCCTTCCGGGTCGCGCCGCTGAATCGCTACGACGCGTGGGCGATCTGGGCGCTCAAAGGTCACGCGCTCTACGCCCTCGGCTGGGCCGACCCCGTCGTGTTCGCGGGCGCGTCCTACCGGTTCGCGAACCTCGACTACCCGTTGCTGCTCCCCTCTCTCGAGGCAGTCGACTTTCGCGCGATGGGCGCGTTCGACACGCGGCTCGTGCACGTGCAGTTCTTGCTCTTCCTCGTCGCGGCATTGCTGGCGCTCTTCGCACTCCTGCGCGATCGCGTGCCTCCCCTCATCCTCTGGCTCTCGCTCTTCGCGCTGGCACTGGCGCCCGCGGTGTTCGACCAGCTGCTGACCGCTTACGCGGACCTCCCGCTCGCGCTCGTCTTCGGCGTCGGTACCGGGGCCGCCGGGCGCTGGGTGATCACGAACGAACGTTGGGCCCTTGCGCTGGCGACGTTCTGCTTCGCGGGCACGCTGCTGACGAAGAACGAGGGCTCGCTCTTCGTCCTGGCGGTCTTCCTCGGCCTCCTTGCAGCCGCCCACACGCGTTGGCGCGCGCTGGCAGTGGCCGCCGTGGTGGACGTCCTACTCCTGCTGCCCTGGCGGATCTACGTCCACAGCCACAACCTTCGCGACATCAACTACAGCCTCGGCGACAGCTTCGACTACAACCATCTACACAGCAGGCTCGGAGTCGGACCGATCGCGTTCAGGACGCTCGCCGGCCAGATGCTCGATCCACAGCATTGGGGGCTGCTGATGCCGATCTTCGTCGTGCTGCTGGTCGCCGCCCTGCTGACCGGCCTGCGTGCGCTACCGCTCTTCGCGCTTGTCTGGACGATCGTCGCGTGGCTGGGGTTGAGCTGGATCTACGTGATCTCCCACTTCGAGTACAGCGCGTACCTCGACTCCACCAAGGAGCGGGTGATCGCCTGCATCGTCGTGGGCAGCGCGGCGCTCGTGCCCTTGCTCGCAGCAGAATCCTGGGCGCGCCTCAGCGCTCGCGGCCGAGGCCGGCCTCGGACCGGCGACGGATGAACTCCTTCACCTCTTCGAGGAATCGGGAGCAGTCTGCTTCGTGCTCGTCCGAAACGAACTGTCCGGGCGGGTACTGCTCGTCCCGCTTCGGATCAAGCTGCGTCTCGCCGGTATCCAGGCGCGGCAACTGTTCTCCTCACCCTCGTCGAGTTGGCCGTTGGGCACACGCCGGATCCGCGGGCTAGGACCGCAGCGAATCGTCGTGCGCCTCCGCGTTCGAGTGTAGAGCGTTCGGCGTCGAGTCGGGTACGCATCCCCCGCAAAGTGGGAACGAATCAGACGAGCGCGAGCTGCTGGTGGCTGGCCAGCCCCGAAACGCCGACGCCGACGAGCCGAAGCGCGCCGGGGCGGTCTGCGAGCGCACGGTCAAGGAGCGCGCAGGCGAGCTCTCCGATCTTTGCCGGCTCGTCGATGCCGACGCGCAAAGAGGTCGAGCGTGTACGGATGGAGAAATCGGTGTAGCGCAGCTTCGTCGAGACGGTGCGCGCCGTTCGTCCGCTCCCGCGCAGCATCTCCGAGATGCGGTCGGCCATCCTGCGCAGCTCCGCGTGCAGCTGTGCGCGGTCGGTCAAGTCCCGCTCGAAAGTGTTCTCGACGCTGATCGAGATGCGCTGAGTCTGGTGCTCGAGCCCGCGTGGATCGATCCCGCGTGCCCGGTCGTGCAGGACGCGGCCCACGCTGCCGGGAAGCACACGGCGGAGCTCGACGTCGCCGAGCGCGGCAAGCGAGCCGATGGTCGCGACCCCTGCGGCAAGCAGGCGCTCCTCCGCTTTCGGGCCGACTCCGGGGAGTCGGCGCACGTCGAACGGCGCCAGGAAGCTCGCCTCCTGGCCAGCCGGTACCACGGTCAGTCCACCGGGCTTGCGATGGTCGCTCGCGACCTTCGCGACCACCTTCGACGTCGAGACACCGAGCGCGCACGTGAGGTTCGTCGCGGCGCGAACAGACGTCTGAACCGCCTCCGCGAGCTTGCGCGCGTCGAGAAACGTCTGCGCGACCTCGCCGATGTCGAGATACCCCTCGTCGAGCCCGGTCCGCTCCACGGTGGGGACGACTCCGCGCACCGTCTCCCACACGTGCTGCGAATACTCGCGATACAGGGAATGGCGTGGACGCACGAAGACGGTTTGCGGGCAGCGCCTGAGCGCCTCGGCGCAGCTCATCGCCGAGTGGATGCCGAACTTCCGTGCCACGTAGTTCGCCGTCGCGACGACGCCGCGCCCGTGCGGGTCGCCCCCGACCACGAGCGGCTTCGTCCTGAGGCTGGGATCCTCGAGCTCCTCGACGGCGGCGAAGAAGGCGTCCAGGTCGAGATGGGCGACGAGCATGGTCAGGAGCCTAGACCTTGGACCTTCCGGCACCAGCGGCCGTCTCCGTCGCCGCCCGCCCCGCGATAGGCTCAAAGCAATGGCCGTCCTCACCTCGCAGGTCGAACGCGAGTCGGAAGAGTTCAGCCGCCGGCGCCGGCATATGGAAGGCCTCGTTGCCGAGTTGCGCGAGCGCGCTGCGAAGGTCGCCCTGGGCGGAGGCGAGAAGGCGACCGAGCGCCACCGGTCGCGCGGGAAGCTCACCGCGCGGGAACGCATCGACCGCCTCGTCGACCCCGGTGCCGCTTTCCTCGAGCTGAATGCGCTCGCCGCCTGGGAGCTGTACGACGGCCAGGCACCCGCCGCCGGCATCGTCACCGGTATCGGTGTCGTCGAGGGCCGTGAGTGCGTGCTCGTCGCGAACGACGCGACCGTCAAGGGCGGTTCGTACTTCCCGCTGACCGTCAAGAAGCACCTGCGCGCGCAGGAGGTGGCCGAGCAGAACAACCTCCCCTGCGTCTACCTGGTCGACTCCGGCGGCGCGTTCCTGCCCTTGCAGGACGAGGTCTTTCCCGACCGCGACCACTTCGGCCGCATCTTCTTCAACCAGGCGCAGATGTCGGCGAAGGGGATCCCGCAGATCGCCGTCGTGATGGGATCGTGCACCGCGGGCGGCGCCTACGTCCCGGCCATGTCTGACGAGACGATCATCGTGCGCGGCACCGGCACGATCTTCATCGGCGGCCCGCCGCTCGTGAAGGCCGCCACAGGACAGGACGTAACCGCGGAAGAGCTCGGCGGTGCCGACGTCCACACGAGGCAGTCGGGTGTCGCCGACTACTACGCGATCTCCGACGAGCACGCGCTCGCGCTGGCGCGCCAGATCGTGCGCAATCTGCAAGGCCGCAAGCCCGAACCGCCCTGGGTGCAGGCCGAGCCCGAGCCGCCGGCAGCCGATCCGTCCGAGCTCTACGGGCTGATCCCGGAGGACTTCCGCCATCAAACCGACGCGCGCGAGGTGATCGCCCGCATCGTGGACGGCTCGCGCTTCGACGAGTTCAAGGCGCTCTACGGCGAGACGCTCGTCACGGGCTTCGCGCACATCGAGGGCTATCCAGTCGCGATCCTGGCGAACAACGGCGTGCTGTTCGCCGAGTCGTCGCAGAAGGGAGCGCACTTCATCGAGCTCGCGACGAAGCGGCGCATCCCGCTCGTCTTCCTGCAGAACATCACCGGCTTCATGGTCGGGCAAGAGTACGAGGCCGGTGGCATCGCCCGCGACGGCGCAAAGCTCGTCATGGCGGTCGCGAATGCGAAGGTGCCGAAGTTCACGGTGATCGTCGGCGGTTCCTTCGGAGCCGGGAACTACGCGATGTGCGGGCGCGCCTACGAGCCGCGCCAGCTGTGGATGTGGCCGAACGC
>DAINSN010000215.1:0-3986 GCA_036741295.1 Gaiellaceae bacterium | reverse complement strand
TCAGCTGCGACGAGCGCACGACGTCGAGCTCCAACTCGGGATGCTCGAGCACCGAGCGAAAGTGCTGCTCGGATTCGTACTCACGCATGTGCGTCGGGTCGAGCTGCCACCGCTCGGGCGCCGGCGGCTTGCCCTTATAGAGCCAGAACGCATGCGGCCCGCGGATCACGCTCGCGACGTAGAACCAGCCGCCGGGCTTGAGCAGCCGCGCGATCTCCGGCGCGAGCACGCGGTCGTCCGGCAGGTGCTCGATCACCTGCGACGAGATCACGGCATCGACGGATGCGTCCGCCAGCTCGTCGACGCGTGCGACGTCGGAGACGATCCCACGCACCTTCGGCGAGAGCCGCTCGCACAGCGCGACGTGCTCCGCCGAGATGTCGACCGCGTAGATCGTCTCGCCGACGAGGCCCGCGCGGTCGAGCGGCCACAGCGTGCCGCCGTCGCCCGCGCCGAGATCCGCGAGCACGCGCGGCGGCGATCTCTCCGCCGTTTCGCGCAGGAGCGGCGGCATCCACTCCGTCAGGAAGTAGCGGGAGTGCTCGAGATCTGCGACCGACGGGCCGCTAGCTTCCAAAACTCTGTCGCCGCGGCAAATCGTGCTCCATGTCGACGAGGTGCCCGTCGCGCTCCACGTAGCCGTCCTTGCCGCCGACCACCAGCAGGACGAGATCCTCGGAATCGCTCGCGTTGGACACGAGCCGCGGCGTCGTCGACTCGACATGGAGCAAGCCGCCCTCGCCGAGTTCCCGGACCTCGTCGCCGATCTCGACGCGGGCGCGTCCTCGGTGGACGAAGTAGAGCTCGTCCTGTTTGTCGTGCCAGTGCTTGAAGCCCACGTAGCCCGGCGGGAACACGATCGCGTTGACGCCGAACGCGGTCACGCCGAGCGGGCCCCGCACCTTGCGAAAGCCGAAGCCCTCACCGAGCTCAGCCACGGAACTGAATGCGTATCCACTCATAGTTTGCGCACGATCTCCTCTGCTTCGTCGCGGGTGAACGCGCGGAGCGTCTCCGTGTGCTCCGCGCCGTAGCGGTTCAATTTCATCAGGATCTCCATCGCGACGTTGTCGTCGGGCGCCTCGAAAATCTCAACCACGTCGTAGCGCCCGAGCGTGACGTAGACGCCGACCATGCTGCCGCCTGCCTCGGCGATGATCCGCTCGCCCTCCTCGATGCGCTCTCGCCACTTCGGCAGGCCGAGATAGCCCTGCGTCGTCCAGCGCATCAGAGTCACGTAATGGCCCACGTAGCGAATATATGACCCATGCGCCTGAACGCCTATCTCGCGAGGGCCGGAATCGCCTCCCGGCGCGGCTCGGACGAGCTGATCAAGGCCGGGCGCGTCCGGGTGAACGACAAGCCGGGGGAGCTGAATACCTACGTCCACACGGGCGATCGGGTCGAGGTCGACGGCGAGCCGATCACGGCACAGGCGCTGAAGTACGTGCTGCTCTACAAGCCGCCGGGAACGGTGACGACGGCCAGTGATCCGCAAGGCCGCCCGACCGTCGTCCAGCTCGTCGAGGAAATCCCGGAACGAGTTGTCCCGGTCGGCCGGCTCGATGCGGACACGACGGGCGCATTGCTCCTGACGAACGACGGCCCGCTCGCGCACCGGCTCGCGCATCCGCGCTACGGCGTCGAGAAGGTCTACGAGGTCGAGGTGGAAGGCGCGCCCGACGACGAGGCGTTGCAGCAACTCGCGGCAGGCGTCGAGCTCGAGGACGGCCGCACCGCTCCTGCCGGTGTTCGGCGTCTTGGCACGTCGAAGCTCGAGCTGACGCTGCACGAAGGCCGCAAGCACCAGGTCAAGCGCATGTGCGAGGCCGTCGGCCATCCCGTGCGACGGCTGCACCGCAGCCGTTACGCGGGATTGACCCTGGAAGGGCTCGAGCCCGGCGCGTGGCGCGAGCTCGAGCCCTCCGAGGTTGAAGCAGTTAGGACGAGGACAGCGCCGCCGCCCGGTCGAGCAGGCTCTGCGCCTGCTTGATCCAAGCCTTGGCTTGCTGTTCGTCCAGCGGTTGTCCAGCGAAGGCCGCAGCGCCGAGTGCGGCTTTGATTTGTGACGCGAGCGCGTCGCGCTCGGTGGTCAGGCTCTCGATCGAGCCTTCGATCGAGTTGTAGACGCTTTCGTCCGTGCTCTTGATCGCCTTCGTCGAGGCGACGAGCGTGTCCATCGCGAACTGGCCGAACGGAGCGTTCACCTGCTCGTAGATGTCAGAGAGGCGACGCACGGTCTCGCGATGAGCAATCAGCGACTGAGGCGTCGCTTTCGTCGTCAGGGCCTCGATCAGGACGCGGCCGTCGTGGCCGTAGTCGTCCGTGAGTCCGAGCAGCGACAGCATCGTCGGCCGGACGTTCGTGTGGTCGGTCCAGGTCGAATTGTCGACGCCGTTGGTCGCGACACCAGGGCCGACGAAGCCGACCCAGGTCGTGCCGATGACGTCCTGGATGTCACCGTGGCTCCACGCGAAGTGGTAGTCGATGCACGGGTTGCTACCGCAGTTCGGCCCGCTGTTCGAGGCCGTGATGAAGTAGTTCGGATCAGCGAAACCGGTGAACGTCGGCGTCCGCGCCGGGTCGCTGTTGACCATGTGCAGCGTCTTTTCCTCGACCGGGTCCGCCAGGCGGAGGAACACGGGCGCTGCAGTTGGGCTGCTGTAGGGGTCGATCGCGTTCAGCCCTGCTACGTTCCGTTCGAACTGCCGCAACGTCGCGTCGTTGCGAGCGGGCTGACCGTTGACGTAGAAGGTCGGCGCCGAGTCGCTGTGCACGACGAACGACGGGGCACCCGGCAGCTTCGGCTTGATGTTCAGGTTGACCTCGCCGATCTGATTCGCCGGGCAGGCCGGCGTCGTCGTCCACGCACAGTTCGTGTGCGAGTACGCGAGCGAGCCGTCGGTTTGCGGCGTGCCGATGCCGCCTGCGAACTGGTCGCCCTCGTCGACCGTGACCATGAAGAGCGTGTTGCTCTGGTCGATGCCGTCGTTCTTCAGTCGCTCGAAGTACGCCGCGAAGGCGTCGTCGTAGGCCTTGAGCTGCGCGTTGTAGTCCGCCTCACCCGGGCCCGACGCTCGTGGGAACGCAGGGTTGAACGGAGCCGGGAATGCGGACTGGTGGTTGTCGTGGGCGTCCGAGATGTAGCCCCAGGTGATCGGGATGCCCGCCTCCTGCATCTGTGCCAGATAGCCGAGCGTGTTCTTGGCCAGCGCCCCGTCGAAGCCGGGGAAGCCCGGCTGGCCGAACGGGTCCGTGACCGGGTCGCCGGCCGTGCTGTTCACTGCCGGTCGGCCCATCACAGTCTGGCAAGACGCACCCGGTGTCGCGCAGAGCGCCGGGTTGACGTACTTCGCTCCGTACAGGGCCTTGTAGCCGAGGTAGCCACCCGGTTCGTCAGGAAGCCTGTCCGGCCTCGAGTTCGCCACGTTGGTGGCGTTGCCGGCGCAGATGCCGCCGCCTTGACCACAGTGGATTGCGATGCCGACGTAGTCGGTCAGCGCCCTGGCGCGGGCGGCCGTTCCTGACGGAGCCGCGTTCGAGGCGACCGCATCGCTCCACTCAGGCGAGCCGGTCCCGAATGCCTGTGACATGTCGCCGAAAGGCCCCGTGCCGGTGTTCTCGAGCTCGATGTTCGCGAGCGAGATCGCACCGAAGTCGCAACCCGCTCGTGTGAATGGAACCCACGGCGCCGGCGTTATCTTCTGATCCGTGACCATGTTCGGCAGAGGATCGTTGGCGCCGGTCGAGTCGTCGACCAGGTCGGTCCAGTACTTGAACGCAGTGCTGAACGCCGGAATCTTGCTCGGCGGGAAGTAGAAGTAGCTGTTCGAGACATTGATCCCGTGCCGGTCCGGGTAGAGACCGGTTTGGGTGGACAGGATCCCGCCCGCGGTGTGCGAGATCAGGATCGTGTGGTCGTTCGTGAACAGCGTCCCGCTCGCCTTGAGGAAATTGAGCAGGTGAGGCATCTGCTCCAAATCGGA
>DAINSN010000214.1:0-4011 GCA_036741295.1 Gaiellaceae bacterium | reverse complement strand
TCGCGAACCGCAGACGCGGCAGGAGTGCGCGGGCTTTGCCCGCGCACGTTCAGCGCGAAGCGCCGTACCCAACCACCGAGCGAAAGCGAAGCTTTGGATCGGCTAGGGGCCGACGACGCGGAATTTCGGTTTCGCAACGACGATCTTGGCAGGGTCCGACCAGGACATCTGCTGGGCACCGGTCGGCAACGCGTAGTTGAACCCGCGCACGCGGTAGTACCACGTGCCCGGCTTGAGCGGGAGCACCGTGGACGTCCCGAGTGTGAGCGTGCCGAGCGCGTTCTGGTTCTGGGGGTTGGGCTCGGGCTTGAACGGATAGCGCTTCTTGCTCCACTGGACCTCGTAGACGGAGGCGCCGAGTGCGGGTGTCCAGGCGACGAGCGGCGAACCGTAGAACGCCCGGCTGTTCGTCCCCGAGGTGAGGAGTCCCTTCGGCGACAGGCCCGAGGCGAAGAGCTCGCCGGCGGCGGTGAGCGCCGGCTCGCTGTTCTTACCAAAGCGCGCCACGCGCGTGTACGGGGGAGGGGCAGTGCACACGTCCTGTGCAAGCTCGAGATCCTGGTAGCGGAGATTGCCGCCGGTCCGGGTGATCGGCTCGCCGGCGCCGTGCGCCTTCGTCAGTGGTACCGCAAGTGAGAGCGAATTGCCGGTGACGGTGACGACGGTCACGGTCTCTTGGTTCGTCGCGTTGCCGAGCAGGACGGTGTCGCCGCTCGAGAAGCCGACAGCGCTGCTGGCGGTCACGCTAGTGCCACCGATCGCGGCCACTGCAGCCGTGCTCGTCTTCAGCGCACCAGGCGAGACTGCTTCGACGGGAATGACGGTCCAGTAGTAGCCGCTGCTCGGCCAGTCCGTGTCCCACAGGTCGACGGGCGCGCCGAGATTGCCGCTGCTGACCTGGATCTGCTGGGGGCCGGCCGCGGGGGCGACGTTCGAGCTCGGGTTCGAGTCCGAGTCGGCCGGAACCGCGGTGGTGGGCGTGGCGGCCGACGTCAGCTCGGTCGACTGGACCTTGAGGCCGTCGAAGGTGTAGCTGTCCGGCTCTGAGCCGTCGCTGAGGTACGTGGCGCGTGCCGCCGGAAGTGAGGTTGGGACGGCCGGGAGCGAGAGCGGCCCGAACGGGCGCGGCGCATAGGCGGGGCCGCCGAACACGGCGCTCGCGAAGACGCGGTTCAGGCATTGCCGGTCGGTGAAGACGTACACGCGGAAGAGCTCTGCACTCGTGCCGTCGCTTGCCTGGTCGCCGCTGAACATGAACGCGGGCATGAGACGGTGCGAGGGAGAGGAGGGGTCGCCGGTGGAGATGACGTCCGAGATGGTGTGCCCGAGGATGATCGGCCCGCCCACGTACGGCGTGTTCGTGGAGCTGTAGACGGGGCTCCAGGGGCCGAAGCCGACTGCAGGCAGGCCGTTCTGGCGGCTCTGCTTGTTGTCGTCGGTGCGGTCGGTGCGCAGCGCGCGAATCCGCCAGCGCACTGTGGTGATCCAGCTCGACGTGCGGTGAAAGGTGTAGAACTCGCGCTCGTCCAGGACGTTGGTGTAGACCGTTTCCATCTTCGGCGTCGGATTGTTGATGTCGACGAACCAAACCTGGTAGCCGTCGGCGCCCTCGATCGGCGACCAGCGCAGCAGTCCGGACTCGCTCGGCAACGGTTTCGGCGCCGGGCCGGGACTCATGTCGAAGCCAAACGCAGTGCTCCACGGCGTCGTCGCGGACGCTGTGATTCCGCGGACGCGCGCGAACAGCGCGTGCGGATTGCCCGTGATCCACGGCAGCATCACGGTGGGGGCGACGACCGGGCTGCTCAGCCCGCTCGCCGAGTAGACGAGTCCGCTCTCCCGAAAGCTCGAGCTCGTCGCGAGCTGGAACTGGTAGCGAATTGCACCGGGCACCGGATTCCACGCGAAGGACGGTGTGCGGGTGAAGGAGTTGTCGACGGGCTCATCCGCACGCAGCAGGAAGCCGTGCAGATTCGCCGGGGCGGCGCCTCGGACAGGCTTCGCCGCCTCCGCGGCGGGAGCGAGTGTGAGCAAGCCGAGACAGACGGCGGCAAGTAGGGAGGCACGCAGCATCGTTCTATGTGGTTGTCGGCAGCCTCCCCCGTTCGGCTGTCCCTCGAATGAGGGATGCCAGGCGGCCGCCGGCCGCCAGAACGAGCCCGTCGGCGCCGGGTTTTGCCACCAGCTGGACCGACGCCGGCAGGCCGTCCTCCGCCGGCCCGCACGGCAAGGCCAAGGCAGGCCAGCCGAGCGTGTTGAACGGGAGCGTGTTCGCGATCAGCCGCTCCCGCAAGGCCAGGTCACCGATGCCCGTGGCGGGTGCGACGCACTGCAGCGTCGGCGTGAGCAGCAGATCGAGGCCGTCAAGCAGCTCCTCGCAGCGTTCGCGGTACTCCGCTCGCGTCTGCTCGGCCCGGTTGGCCTCTGCATCCGACACGGCGAGGCAGCGTTCGATCTTCACCGCGATCTCCTCGCCGTAGAGCTCGCCGTTCTCCGCATAGAGCTCGCGATGAACATCCGCGACTTCACGCATGAAGAGGGCGCCGATTGCTGGTCTCGGCCACTCGAGGGCGCGGCTCCGCGGGAAGTGGGCGGCTACCTCGCGAAGACGCTGCGCGACGAGCGGGTCGGCCTCGTCGGCCCACGCCGTCCCGACCACGATCTCCTCGAGCGAGCCCAGTTCGACCGGGGAGAAGTCAGCTGCGACCGCCTTGAGCAGAGCGACACACTCCTCCACCGTTCGAGCCATCGGCCCGACGTGATCGAAGCTCGGCGCGAGCGGGAAACAGCCCGCAGTGGAGACGAGCTCATATGTCGGCTTGAAGCCGACGACGCCGCAGCATGCGGCCGGGATCCGGATCGAGCCGCCGGAGTCGGTGCCAAGGGCCGCGTCGGCAAGGGATGCCGCAAGGGCCGCCGCCGAGCCGCCGGACGAACCGCCGGCGATGCGTCCCGGCGCGAGCGGGTTCGGGACCGTGCCGAAGTGCTGGTTCTCCGACGTGACGCCGTAGGCGAACTCGTGGAGATTCGTCTTGCCGACGTTCGCATACCCGCCGGCCTCGGCGAGTCGGACGGATTCCGCAGTGGTGGACGGCATGTGTTCGGCGAACACGGCCGAGCCGTACGTCGTCGTCAGCCCTGCCGTGTCGAGGAGGTCCTTGACCGCGAGCCGGATGCCTGCGCGGGGCTCCTCTGGGATTGCGAGGAAGATCCCGTCGGCCGCCACGGGGGCGACCTTACTGCCTACGTGCGGCGCTTTTTGGGCTTGGGCGTCTTCGGCACGGGCTGCATCGCAACGCGGCGGGTGACGCTCGAGCCCTGCGTGCCGCCCGGCGAAAAGCTCGTGAGCGTGAGGACGTTCGCCGGCGTGTTCGTCTTGCGAAGGCTCTTGAGCAGCTGCGTCGGCAGGACGTACCGCACGTCGTTGTTGCCGGCGTGCAGGCCTGCCGAGCCGAGCCACGTGGAGCCGAGCGTCGCCTTGAGCGTTCCGTCGCCGCTCGAGAAGACGATGAACCGGAGCAGCCTGGTCTTCGCGGAAACACGGATGAGCTCGGGCGCGTGCAAGGTGAGATCGGGCGCCGGATCTGTTGTCGGCGCCTGGACGACTGGGCCGATGATCTTGACACCTGCGGGCGCCTCGGATGCCGCGGCCGGCGTGGACCAGTCGACCGTGACCGTGCCCGAGACGGTGAACTCGCGACCGTCGAGAGCAGGCGGGACGACGTCATTCGTCTCGTTCGGCAATGAGACGTATGCGTGCGGGCTGGCTCCGCAGGTATTCCACCGAATCGAACTCAGCGTCGCGGTGTTGCCCGAGACCGTGAAGGCCTGCGGGACGGAACCCTTCACATTCGCCGAGTAGTACGGCGTGGTGGCGACGCCGGCCGGAAGCACGACCTTGAGGTCGAGCCAGGCCGAATAGCAGGGGCCCGTATCGGTGTCGAGCCCGTGTGCGAGGTCGACGAAGCGAACGGCGAGGTGGTTGACGGCGAGCGTTACCGGCGAGATGTC
>DAINSN010000213.1:0-4022 GCA_036741295.1 Gaiellaceae bacterium | reverse complement strand
GGTTACGGTGGCTACAGCGGTGGCGGCGCCGGCGGGGCCGGCCCATCGAGCTCGCCGGGCGCTAGCGAAAGCGGCGACGCCGCTGGCGGTGCTGGCGTAAACACCGGCCCCGGCGGTAACGGTGGCGATGCTGCTGCTGGCGGCTACGGTGGCTACGGCGGCGCCGGCGGTGGCGGTGGCGACGCCGCACGTGGCGGCGACGGCGGTGACGCCGCACGTGGCGGCGACGGTGGCGCCGGTGCTGCTGGTGGTGCCGGTGGCGCAGGCGCAGGCGGCGGCGATGGTGCCGCTGGTGGCGTTGGCGGCGCCGGCATGGGAGGTACAGCCACTGCCGGCGACACCTCCGGCGGCGACGGCTCCGGCGGGAGCACGAACGGTCCACAGAGTGGCGACGCGAGCGCCACGGCGATGCAGTCCAACGCCTCCCCGGCGACGGGCGGTGCCGGCGGCAACACGGTCGGCGCGGTCAACCAGGCCGGCGACGCGCTCGGAGACGGCGGCTACTCGAGCGGCGGCAACGGGGGCGCGACGGCAGCGATGAACACCGGTGCGGCATCGGCCAACGGCGGTACCGCCATCGGCGGGAACGCACTGGCCGCTGGCGGGCCGGCAACAAGCGGCGCTTCGACGGTGGGCAACTTCGCCACCGTCGGTCAGAGCTCGTCGCAGACCATGTCTGGTCTGACCCTGACGATCAACTGGCAGAAGTGCCTGTCCGGCTACTCCCCACTTCGGGTCTAGTCGAGGGATGAGGAGGCAGAACGTCCACGATGAGCGCAACGCTCGAGGCACGAATCGGGAACGGCAGCCTGACTGCCGGCGCCTGCTTGGCGCCGACGGCCGACCGACCGTCGTGGACGGGACGCCCCTGGGAGCTGACATGTCGGTAGAACGCTCAACTGCGCCGCAGCTATCGAGTCCGTTGTCGCCGCCCCACCCGGGTTGGGGCGCGAGACGCGGGCGGGCTGCGGCGCCGCGGGTGTCCGACAGCTCGAGGCTCCACTGATGTAGAAGCGGCGCCGCCGGACCGTCCCGTCTCTGCCGGCCCGACGGCGATCCTCAGGAGGTCAGAGCTCGTTCATCGGAGGCGGGCTCTAGGCCCCCTGCCCGAAGCGAGGCGGGCGGCCGCGCCGAACGGCGTCGTTAGCCTGCTCGAGAGATGCGTGCGTCAGAAGGTCCAGGTCCAGATGATCGGCGTGGTCACGCCCAGCGCGCCGACCCTGGTGTCATCGGTGCTGAATTTGGTGACGAACTTGAACGAGGTCGCAGGGCCTACCGGCACAAACGTCGTGACTCCTTCGACCGTGGTCTCGGGAGGGATGTCCGCCGGTATTTGCAGATAGCCGAGATTCGGCCTCGGGTTGACGCGGAGGTTGTCGCTGAGCAGATAGCTGTCCTGCGCTGTGTAATGAAGCGTGTAGCCCGTAGTGTTGTGGATACGGAGAAAGACGCGTGTCTCGTCTTCTGCGAGGTCGACCCGGTACGGCGTCAATGTCACGGCGAAGACCGTGTACGCCTTGCCGTGGAGCCGCAGCCGAGTTGGTGAGGCTGCGGCTATCGCCGTAACCCGCGCAAGGCGAGCTGCGACCACGACCGGGCCCACGACGCCGACCCCGAACGTGTTCCCCTTGCGGAGTGAGCCGGCGAGAACCCCGCGAACACGGACGTAGTCGTCGGTCAGGATCGGGATCCCGCGACTTGCGATGACCGTCGTCTCTTCCCGGCTCCTCCTCGCATCGGCCCACACGTGAATGGCGCGGTACCGTCCGTCGGCGGAGTTCTGTATTGAGAAAACTCGTCCGACGAGTGTGGCCGTCGCTCCTCTGAACGCGTCGGGATTGGCGACAACGGCCGCCCACTCCGAGTTCGTGACCTGCCTGCCGGCTCCGGGCGGCGGCGCGGTCGCGTGCGGCGATTTGGCGCCTGAGCCGCAGGCGGTGCAGAACAGGGTTAACGCAATGGCGACGTAGAGGAACCGCATCACGGCTCGACAGAGCTGCCGAGGAGCGCCCTCAAGACACGCGCACCGTCAGCGATGGCTACCGGGAAGCCAGCCTTCGCGGTATTGCGTCGGTTGGGGATCCGGAAACCCGGCGTATGCCACGTCCGCGTCGTTCGTCTCCTCCTCGACGCCCGCGCCGTGACGAAGCGCGGCTTCGTCGACCGTATAGGCGCCCCAATCGTCTTTCCCTTCCATGGTGCCGTCGGAGGTGATGAACGTGTGATTCTCGCGCGCCCCGACGGCGAAGACGACGCACGGTCCGTCGCCCGCTCCGACGATGACGTGGTTCGTCCCGGCAGGACAGTGCACGAAGTCCCACTGCCGCAGCGGCCGTTCCTCACCCTCGAGGATTGCGAGCGCTTCGCCGGAGAGCACCAGGAAGTCCTCTTGATCGGTCTCCCAGTGGTACATCGCCATCGGCTCACCCGGGCCGAGGACGGTAAGGCCGATTCCGACCTGCGGGAAGTCGCCCTGACCCGAGAGGCCCGCCTCGAACCCGTGCCCCCGGTACCACCAGCGCACCTCACGCATGTTCAAGACGAACCATCCCGGGCCGGCAGGGAAAAGTCCGCAGTCGGTCGGCTCGAGCGGAGCCTCGGGAACCATCATCGGATCATAAGAGGTGCTCGTCGCCACTCCGCGAGCCAGCCGTGGCTTGCCTTTTCGAAGTAGGAGCATCGCGAACGCGAGTCATCGACTCGGATCGCGGCTAGGCGTTACGGCGCCTTCGTGCTTGACGAACCTCGAGGCCGATTATCCCAAGCAAGACCAGCAAGAGTGCCCAAAACGGCAGGTGCGCGTACACCAAGACTTGAAGAGCGCCAAAGCCGATCGCGAGCACCATCAGCAGTGCCAATAAAAGGAGCAGGCGCGGATCGCGCACCTTCAAGATCAGACCAAATGAAAGCAGGCAGAGGCCGACGAACACGGCCGAAAAAATGAAGAAGGGGACACCAAGGACGATCATGGCGATGGCAACGCCAAGCGGTGGCGCGACCGAAATCACTGACCGACGAGTGAAACGCATGCTTCTCCTATCGGCTCGTGTCGTTGCTGCGCTTAGGAGGTCGCTCGCAGCCGCCAGCGCGTGCACGAGCTCCCCGTTGTGGCTCGCCTGCTCGCAACTTCATCAGTACATTGAGGCAGGCGGCCATTCCTTGCCCCGGCCAGCCCATCGTCGGTAGAAGCTTGTGCAGGAGCCCCTGAGCATGGAGTTGTTCTTCCAGTTCGAAAACGAAGCTGTTGAGAGAGCGAGGTCGCTGCGAGTGCGCGGCCTCGAGGTGGAGATGACCGCGTATGAGGGAGGCCATGGGCTCGCCATTTCAGGTCCCCAAGAACTAGTGGAGGCCTCTGGAGCGAGCTTGCGGCAGAACGGGCGGCCGAGGAGCCTCGCGTCCTGACCGGCACGGTGCGTTGGTGGAAGGATGACAAAGGCTACGGCCGAATCACCGGCGACGACGGTTACATCTACTTCTCTCACTTCTCCGCGCTTCAAATGGACGGCTACAAGTCGTTGCGCGAAGGGCAGCGCGTTGAGTTCGAGCGTGTGGAAGGAATGGCCGATCACGGCCGCGCGGGCGCGGCGAACATACGTCTGCTCGCCTGATTTGCAAACGTGCACCCGTCAGACTGAGTCTCGGCATGCGGCTAGAGATCGAGCGTTTGTAGGTCCAGCTCGGACGCGCGCTCTATCGCGGCGAGCGCGATCGCAAGGTCCTGAATCGCGAGCTCTGTCGAGTCGAAGATGGTGATGTCGCGGTCCGCGTGCCCACGTCGTACTGGTTAACGATGCGTGCGCTTGACAGTGATGACGAAGTGCGCGGTCGCGGTATTGCCGCTGCCGTCGACGGCGTTGCAGGTGACGGTCGTTCGACCGACTCGGAAGACCCTGCCGGACTTCGGCCTTTGACGTTGCGCCGGTGATCTGCGGCGGAGTCGTGTCGAAGGTGGGGCCTGCGACGTTCAGTGTTCCCGTCCAGGTGACGGTGGCCACGCCGGTACCGGGCGCTTGCAAATGGTT
>DAINSN010000212.1:0-4040 GCA_036741295.1 Gaiellaceae bacterium | reverse complement strand
CCGCGGCCTTCGATCGCGCGATGGCGCTGCCGTTCCACACGCAGCTGACCGACGGCGAGCTCGATCGCGTCGTCGGCGCGCTCGCCGCCTTCGCTTGACATTGCAGTAAGCGTTCACTAACTTATGCGTCGATGAGCGCCACCACGACCCGCAAGACCGCCGACGCCCGCCGCGAGGAGATCCTCGACGCGGCCATGGCCGAGTTCGCCCACCACGGACTGGATGGCGCGTCCACCGAGGCGATCGCCCGCAGCGCCGGCATCTCGCAGCCGTACGTCTTCCGGCTCTTCGGAACGAAGAAGGAGCTCTATATGGCGTCGGTCGCGCGCTGCCTGCGCGAGACCCTCGAGGCCTTCCAGCGCGCCGCGGAGGGCAAGCGCGGTGAGGACGCGCTGCACGCGATCGGTACCGCTTACGTCGAGGAGCTGCTCTCCGATCGCACGCGTCTCCAGGCGCAGATGCAGGCCTACGCGGCGTGCGACGATCCGGATGTCTGCGAGGTCGTCCGCGCCGGCTACGGCGATCTCGTTGCCTACGTCGAGCGCGTCGCCGGCGTCGCTCCCGAGGAGATCACGCGCTTCTTCGCGTACGGAATGCTCCTCAACGTCATCGCCGCGATGGACCTGAAGGATTCGACCGAAGGCTGGGCCCAGCGGCTCCTCGACGGCTGCAAGAAGAACGCCTAGCCACCCCTTTTTTTTGGAGATCTAGTTAGTGACTACTCACCATCAAATAGAGAAAGGAGAACATTGAAAATGACTGCAAAAGCCAAGACGTTCTGGACGTTCGCGATCACGGCGGTCGGCGTGTTCATGGTCACGCTCGACAACCTCGTGGTGACGACGGCTCTGCCGGTGATCCGGAAGGACCTGCACGCGAGCATCGAGAGCCTCGAGTGGACGGTGAACGCGTACACGCTCACCTTCGCCGTCCTCCTGCTCACCGGCGCCGCTCTCGGCGACCGGTTCGGCCGCCGCCGCATGTTCGCGGTCGGCCTCGGAATCTTCACCTTCGGCTCGATCGCGGCGGCCCTTGCGCCGTCCGCAGGAGCGCTGATCGCGGCTCGGGCCCTGCAGGGCGTCGGCGGCGCGATCGTGACGCCGCTCACACTGACGATCCTCAGCGCGGGCGTCCCCAGGGAGAAGCGCGGCGTCTTCATCGGCGCCTGGAGCGGAATCGCCGGCCTCGCGGTCGCGTTCGGCCCACTCGTCGGCGGTGCCGTCGTCCAGGGGATCTCCTGGCAGTGGATCTTCTGGCTCAACGTCCCGATCGGCGTCGTGCTGATCCCGCTGGTGCTCACGCGCCTGCAGGAGACCCGCGGCCCGGCTGACCGGCTCGACCTCGGTGGGCTCGCGCTCGCGAGCGCAGGCCTGCTCGGAATCGTCTGGGGCCTCGTGCGCGGTCACGGACAGGGCTGGACGAGCCCGGAGATCGTCGGCTCGCTCACCGCCGGCGCGATCGTGCTCGCCCTGTTCGTCCTCTGGGAGCTCCGTGTCTCGGCCCCGATGCTGCCGATGCGCTTCTTCCGCAGCCGCGCCTTCGCACTCGCGAATGTCGCGTCGCTGCTGATGTTCTTCGGGATGTTCGGCTCGATCTTCCTGCTCTCGCAGTTCTTCCAGACTGTGCAGGGCTACTCGCCGCTCGGCTCGGGCCTGCGGATCCTGCCGTGGACGATCATGCCGATGTTCGTGGCGCCGGTCGCGGGCGCGCTCTCCGACAAGATCGGCGGAGCGCGGCTGATGGGCATCGGGCTCGTCCTCCAGTCCGCCGGTCTCGTCTGGATCGCCTCGGTCTCGACGGCGACCGTCGCGTACGTCCAGCTGATCGGGCCGTTCGTGATCTCGGGGATCGGGATGGCCATGTTCTGGGCGCCCGTGGCCAACGTCGTCCTCTCGGCCGTGCGGCCGGAGGAGGAGGGCCAGGCCTCGGGGAGCCAGAACGCGATCCGCGAGCTCGGCGGCGTCTTCGGCGTCGCTGTGCTGGCCTCGGTGTGGTCGCACTACGGCAGCTACGCCTCGGGCGCGTCCTTCGTGCACGGGATGACGCCCGCGCTCTGGATTGGCGCAGCGCTCGTCCTCACCGGCTCGATAGCGGCCTTCGCGATTCCTTCGCGCAAGCGCGCGAGCGAGGCAGCGGTGTTCGTAGAGCTGCCCGAAGCGGCCTAGACGGGCTCTTCGCGACATGGCCCGGGGTCAGGCCCCGGGCCATGTCCAGGGTCAGACCCCGGACATGGCCCGCGGGAGCTCGCGCCAGCTTTCGGGAAGCGTCGGAACCGGCCACGCCGGGTCCGGCCGCCAGTCCTCCCAGCCGTCGCAGAAGGGCGGCGCCCACGCGGTAACGCGCTCGACGACGCGCTCACCCTCTCGCCTGATCGCCTCCACCTCGCGCTCGTCGAAGAAGCCGAGCGCCAGGACCTCGTCGAGCTCGTCCGCGTCCTTCCACTCCCACGAGCGGTCGGGATGCACCCAGAGGTCGAGGATGTGGTCGCTGGTGTCGAACCCGATCGGGCCCCGCACGAGCGGATCCTGCAGGTTCACGTACCAGCCGAGCAGCTCGCCGGCTTCGCCCCAGTAGAGGTCGACGGAATGCGCCTCGTCCGGCGGCGTCAGGCGGAGCGTTCCGCCCGCGCGCCACTCGCGCTCCGCCGGCGCGAGTGCGGTGTGGTCACGGCTCGTCGGGTAGAGCCCGCGCGCGCCGGGCGGGAGCCAGAGCGCGACGAGCTCCGACGTGTCGTAGACGACGATATGCGGGAACGCCCCGGAGAGCTCCCCGGCCCAGAAGCCGCGGAGGGCGACGGTGTCGCCGCTAGACCACATCCCAGCCCTCCGGCAACGGCGGCGCCTTCCACTCGGACGGCGGGCGCCAGTCCTCCCAGCCCGTGGGGAACGGCCACTCGCGGAGGACCCGTTCGCCCTCCGCGCGGGCTGCGTCCGCGTCCTGCCGGGAGAGGAGGCCTCGCTCGATCGCTTCCGCCAGCTCGTCTTCGTCGAGCCACTCAACGACCCCGTCGGGAGTGATCCAGACATCGAGGAAATGGTCGTCGACGTCGATCCCGAGCGGGGTCCGGCGGCTCGTCTCGAGATTGACGTACCAGCCGCGGAACGAGCCGTCGGGGTCGAAAAAGTGCAGCACAGCGTGCGCGCGGCCTCGCGGCATCAGCCTGAGCATCTCCTCGCCCCGCGGTCCCTCATCGAGCTGCCATTCGCCGAACAGCTCGCCCACCGGCGCGGCGCTCGCCGCATCCCCTGGCTGCCAGTGGACGAGCGTGTCCGGCTCGTCGCGGACGACCATCAAGCTTGCCGCGTGCCAGATCCGTTCGGCGACCAACTGGCGCACCAGCACCGGCGCGCCGCTAGACCACATCCCAGTCCTCGGGCAGCTCGGGCGGTGTCCACTCCGGCGGAGGCCGCCAGTCCTCGTAGCCCGTCGGCCAGGGCGGATCGGCGACCACGCGCTCGCCCTCGCTGCGCACGGCCGCCGCCTGCTTCTTCGTGAAGATTCCGAGCTCGACCGCCTCGGCGAAGTCGTCCTCATCCTTCCAACAGGGCTCGCCGTCGGCCGCCGCCCAGACGTCTAGCGCCCAATCGGTCGTGTCGTACCCCAGCGGGGTTTCTCGGACCGGCGCCTGCAGGTTCGCGTACCAGAAGCGGAACTCCCAGCTCTCGTCCCAGAAGATCTCGACCGTGTGCGCCACACCGGGCCGAACCAGGCGCAACGCGTGGTGGTCTGCCCAGACGTGCGGAACGGGATCATCGCCACGGGCCCAGCGCTCGAGGTAGCGACCGTCCAAGTCGCGGCCCATCCAGACGCCCGGAGTCCCAGGGCAGCCGTAGAAGCCGAGCCGTTCGCCGTCGACGACCGCAAGCCGGTGCGTGAAGGCGAACCGAACGCGTCCCTTGTAGACACTTCGAAGCAACACCGGATCCCCGACCTGCCGCACCGCTCCGAAGCTAACGGCGCGATACGAGCATTCTGTAAGTTCCGCCACATGGAGCGGACGGACGTGCTGCCGTCGCCCGCCGGGCTCGCGGATACGCCCG
>DAINSN010000211.1:0-4042 GCA_036741295.1 Gaiellaceae bacterium | reverse complement strand
CAGCGCCGCCGTCCCCGCGGTTGACAGCAACCGCCCACCAGAACCCAAATAGGAGTGCGCGGGCTCCGCCCGCGCACGTTCAGCGCGAAGCGCCGTACCTCACTTCGCGCGAAAGCGCAGCTTTCGCGCGACTAGTCGACCCGGATTCGGCGCGAGCCGTCGTGGCGGATCCGGACCGCGTAGTCGCCGCCACCGAGTGGCTGGATCACGTACCCCTCTGCGGTCAGATCGTCCCGTTCGAGCAGGGTTGCGCCGGCCGTCACGTGGCGAGGACGGAACCGCAGACGAAGCACCTCCGTGCTGCCCGCGTCGAACGTCCGGTAGGCGACGCTGCCCGGCGAGTACGCAACCGACTGGACGACCGAGCTGGAGCCGAGGAGATGGTTCTGCCGCTTGGGGGCCAGCTCCGGCAGCGCCGCCATTGCCCAGTTGAAGCTGCGCAGGTAGTCGCCGTAGCCGTCGCTGAACCAGAACGTGTTCCCCGCACGCCGGCCGCAGCAAGAGATGCGTCCGTCACGGGTGACGAAGTAGGTCGCGTAGCTCAGCGAGCTCACGGCCGACTCGCGGGCGCGCTCATCTCCGGTGCGCGCATAGAGGAGTGCATTCGCCGCCGCCCAGCGAGACGTGGTGCTGCCGAGGCCGACGCGCGAGCAGCAGCCGGGCTTGCCCGGCGCCCGCTGCTCGTCGATTCCCCACGCGCCGGCGAAAGGACCTCGTCCGAAGGACGTGCGCACCCAGCGCAGGAGGGACGTGGCGTGCTCGTCCCATAGCGGGTCGAGGGCTTCGGGCGAGTTGTGGGTGAGGAGATAGTGCGCGGTCAGCGTGGGCGATGCCTGGTTGGTACTGCGCGGGTTGTAGGGGACGTCCTCGTAGAAGCCGCTCCACCGGTTCCACGCAGGACTGTCCGGATTGAGCTGGTGCTCCAGCACCCAGGACCAGGCGAGGTCGCGGGCGCGCGTGTATGCGATCGTATTTCCGACACCGATCTCGATCAGCTCGTCGAGCAACCGGACCGGCCCGACGACGAGCCCGCCGAACTGTGCGCCGTCCAGGACGGCGCCCGTGCGCGCGTTGACGCGGAAGGGCCAGGGCGTGTGCGTCGCGTCCCCGGCTCGCACGTGCTGCGCGAGTGCATTGCCGGTAGCGACCGCAGCACGCAGGTACCGGCGCTCGCCCGTGAGCTCGTAGAAGAGGAGGTACCCGAGCCCGAGCATCCCGACCTTGTCCGTCTCGATGCCGCCGTAGAAGCTCCGCGGGAGACCGGCCAGGCAGCGGCCGTATCTGCGTTCGCCCGCACAGCTGGTCGCGAACGGAACGCTCGGCCACGCCCACCCCGCAGGCGACGTGCCATGCGCGAGCTGGTAGTCCAGCATCTCCCGAACCGCGCGCACCGCACGGCTGTCGCCCGAGTATGGGTACCACGACACGAGCGAGTCGACGAACGTCGCATTGAGGAATGCCGGGTTGTGCTGCCAATACGCGCCGCGAAGCGTCTGGCCGTCGAAGACCGCATAGTTGAGATAGACCTTTGCCCCGGTACGCGGATCGCGCGGGACGTGTCGCTCGATGAACCCCCAACCGAGGCGCAGCACGTGGTCGTAGCCGAGCCCCGCCTGCGGCCGATACCAGGGCAACAGCTTGCCCTTGGCGTCGCGCACCGCGCGGTGCCATGGCAGCAGCTTGTTTAGGGGTCGTGACGGCGGGGTCAGCAGCGCGGCAGGCTTGCGATTGGCCACCAGGTCGAACTTCTTCAACGAGGGGATCAGCATGAAATACGGGCGCATGTCCGCGGAGTGGGGCCACGAGCCCACGACGGTGTGGAGAGGAATGCCGGGATTCAGCCGCCGCAGCTTGCGCGCGAGCGGCACGGACTGGTCCGAGGACCTGACGACGCGGTCGGTCCTGCTCCACCAGAGCTGGAGCGGCACTCCCGAGTTCGCGAGTGCTCGGGCGTAGGTGATCGGACTACGGCGTGCATAAGCGCGCGGGGCGCTGCGCGGAGTGCCGCCGATCTCCTCCTGCGCGAGCTTGCGCAACCCGAAGCCGAGCGGGTCTCCCCATTTCCTGAGACAGCCACGGTTGCACGGGAGGCGGGCGAAATCGCTGTAGCGCCGGGCCATGTCGGTCACCGGGTCGAACGCGGCGACTCCGGCGAGGAGCTTCGGATGGCGCGCGGCGAGCAGCAACGTCTCCTGGCCGCCCATGCTCGTGCCGAACGCGTAAATGCCCTTCTGTTCGATTCGTAGCCACGGAATCGCGCGGCGAACGAGCTGCGGCATCCGGGCGAGGTCATCGATCTGACCGGCGTAGCCCCAGGAGAAGCGCCTGAATTTGCGACCCTGGCCCTCTGGATTCACGACCGCGAACGGGCCGAGCAGCGGGAGGTTGCCCCAGCGATCGACGTTCTCCTCGGCCGAGACGCCGCGTCCGTGGGGCGAGATGATGAGCGGCAGCGGCGGATTGTTACCGGGGCCGTACCAGTCCGGCAGCACCACGTAGGCCGCGCGGCGGTAGCCGTCGTGGGTCCTGTAGTGGATCGTCACCACCTTCACCTGGACCAGATCCCAAGACGCCTTGCCCGCGGACGGCCCGAGCAGCCCGAGCGCGGCGCACGCAGCGAAGACGGCGAAAGAGACAGGCAGACCCCTGCGGCCCATCCGGAGAATGATTTCACAGTCCCCGGGCACCGCGGTTCGTGCCCTGGAAGCGGTCCTTAAGCGGGCGCGGGAGCGTCGGCGGCCGCGTGGTTACGCGACTTCCGCCTCGCGGTCGCCGTTGCGACGCGGTTCTTGCCCGTCCTCTTTGCCTCGTACAGCGCGGCATCGGCCGCGGCGACGAGGTCTTCGACGCTGGACTGCGCCGGGAAGCAGGCTGCCCCGAAGCTGGCAGTCACCTGGAAGGGGCTTCCGTCCGGCGTCGTGACGTGCAGCTCTTCGAGACTCTTGCGCATCTTCTCCGACAGCGCGCGCGCTCCGCTCAGATTCGTTCCGGGCAGCACGATGGCAAATTCCTCGCCGCCGTAGCGGCCCGGGAGGTCCAGCTCGCGGACGGCGTCGGCGAAGGTTCGCGCGACGCGCCGCAGAACTTCGTCGCCGGTCTGGTGGCCGTGGCTGTCGTTGATCGACTTGAAATCGTCGATGTCGGCGATCACGAAAGCAACGTTCGTGCCGAGGCGCCGGGCGTGGTCGACCTCATCGTCCAGGCGTTCGTCGAGCGCGCGCCGGTTGGCCAGATTCGTCAAGGCGTCGGTCTGTGCCTGCCGCGTCAGGCGTGCCAGATCGGCAAACACGCGGGCAACGGGGCGAGCAAGGCGCGTCGCGAGCCCTGCCGCAAGCGCGAGGGTGATGGCCGCGGCGAAAAGCAGGCGCCTCCGGTACGCGTTCACGCGAGCCTCAACGGCGGAGACCGGCTCGAGCGCGACGAGTGACGCATTCCCGGCCACGAGCTTTGTGGCCGTCGCGATGAACGGGACCGCTGCAAGCTCGATGCGGTGATCTCGGACGTCGACGCGCGTGCCGGCTGGGCCTCCCGCGATCACCCGGCCGTTCTGAACAAGCACGAGCGCGGCGTGCTTCGGCATCGGAGTGGCGCTCTGCAGGACGGCGAGCAGCGATCGATCCATGGGCACGCCCATCGTCACTCGCGCGACGGCGTGATTCCGCCGTGCCAGAGTTGCGGTCGCCGTAACTCGCGGTCCCCGGGGAAGCTTTCCGAACGTACGGCCCCGCAGCACGATGCGAGCGTCGTGCGAAAGGGCGAGCGAGCGGAGCTGTGCCTCGTTTCTATGCAGCACGGCCTGTTGGAGTGACGCGGAGGCGGCCAGTTCGCTGACCCGCGTCCGCAGGTTGGCGCGCATGGTCGAGAACGTCGAGGCGGCGACGCGTGCCGTGCTCCTAAGCTCGGTCGCGGCCTCCTGCCGGTTCGAGTGCCTGGCGCTCAGGTCGAGCGTGAAGACGACCGCGGCGATGGCGGCCGTGAAGATGATGAAGACGATGAGCGCGGCTCGGGTGACGGCCATTCGGCCGTAGCGAGAACGAAAGCG
>DAINSN010000210.1:0-4059 GCA_036741295.1 Gaiellaceae bacterium | reverse complement strand
GTGGGGATCAACGGATTCGGGCGGATCGGTAGGAACTTCTTCCGGGCTCATCTGGAGCGCGCTGGGGACTTCGAGATCGTGGCCATCAATGATCTCGGCGATGCCAAGACCATGGCGCACCTTTTGAAGTACGACTCCGTGCTCGGGCAGCTCGGTGAGGACGTCGAGGTCGGCGACGGCGTCATCAAGGCAGGCAAGTCGGAGTTGAAGGTGCTCTCCGAGCGCGACCCGGCGGCGCTGCCGTGGGGTGACCTCGAGGTCGACCTTGTGATCGAGTCCACCGGCTTCTTCACCGACCGCGAAGGCGCGCAGAAGCACCTCGACGCCGGGGCGAAGAAGGTCGTCATCTCCGCTCCCGCGACCGATCCCGACGTCACGATCGTGCTCGGCGTCAACGACGACACCTATGACCCCGAGCAGCACCACATCATCTCGAACGCGTCCTGCACCACGAACTGCGTCGCACCGCTGGCGAAGGTGCTGCACGACAACTTCACAGTCGAGCAGGGATTCATGACCACGATTCACGCCTACACGAACGACCAGCAGATCCTCGACCTGCCGCACAAGGACCTGCGCCGTGCACGTGCGGCGGCGATCAACCTCATTCCGACGTCAACAGGGGCGGCTCGTGCGATCGGACTGGTGCTGCCCGAGTTGAAAGGAAAGGTGGACGGGATCTCCGTTCGCGCTCCGGTGCCGACCGGCTCGATCACCGATCTGGTCGTACGGCTCGGGCGCGAGGTGACGGTCGACGAGGTGAACTCCGCCTACCGTGCCGCGGCGGAAGCGGGCCCGCTCGAAGGCCTTCTTCGCTACGCCGACGATCCGCTCGTATCGACGGACATCGTGCACTCGCCGTACTCCTGCATCGTCGACAGCGATCTGACGATGGCGAACGGGACGATGGCCAAAGTCTTCGGCTGGTACGACAACGAGTGGGGCTACAGCTGCCGCCTCGTCGACGTCGTGGCGAAGATCGTAGCCGACATCCCGGCGACAGTCTCCGCGTAGGTGCACCGGCCGCGGTCGGTACGCGATGCCGACATCGGCGGCAAGCGAGTGCTCGTCCGCTCCGACCTGAACGTCCCGCTCGCAGACGGCCACATCGCGGACGACACGCGCATCCGGGCGTCGCTACCGACGCTGCAACTGCTCCTCGAGCGGAAAGCGAGCGAAGTGACGGTCTGCTCGCATCTCGGGCGTCCCAAGGGAGAAGACCCGGCGTTCTCGATCCGCCCCGTTGCAGAACGCCTGCAGGAGCTCTTGCCCGACGACCGTCTTCGCGTGCTCGAGAACACGCGCTTCAACCCAGGCGAGACGAAGAACGACCCCCAGTTCGCCAAGGAGCTCGCTGACGACAACGACCTCTTCGTACAGGACGCGTTCGGCTCGGTGCACCGGGCACACGCTTCCACGGTCGGCGTCGCCGAACTGCTCCCCGCGTACGCCGGCCTCTTGCTCGAACGCGAGCTGACCGAGCTCGGCAAGCTGCTCGGCGAGGTGGAGCGGCCCTTCGTCCTCATCTCTGGCGGCGCCAAGGTGGATGACAAGCTCGGCGTGCTGCAGAATCTCGGCGGGAAGGCCGACACAGTGCTCGTCGGGGGAAAGATGGCGGAGCAGATCAGAACCGACAATCCACTCTCATTCGACGTCGTCCTGCCGATCGACGTCGTCGCAGCGCGCGAGTTTGCCGCCGATGCCGAAGCGAAGGTGGTGCCCTACGACGCTCTCCCGGAAGAGTGGCTGGGGCTCGACATCGGGCCGGAAACCCGCGAGCTGTTCGCGCAGCACATCTCGCAGGCACGCACGATCTTCTGGAACGGGCCGATGGGCGTCTTCGAGTGGCCGCGCTTCAGCGAGGGCACGAAAGCGGTCGCGGAAGCGGTCGCGTCGGCCGACGCCCATTCCGTTGTGGGCGGCGCCGATTCGGCGCGTGCGCTGAGCGAGCTCGGGCTCGCCGACAAGGTTTCCTGGCTCTCGACCGGCGGCGGCGCGGCACTCGAGCTGCTCGAAGGCAGAGAGCTACCCGGCGTCGCAGCGATTCCGGGGCACGCGTGAAGCTGATCGCGGGAAACTGGAAGATGTACAAGGGACCGGGCTCTGCCGCGGAGTTCTGCCTCGGGCTCCGCGAGGAGGAGCTCGAAGGTGTGGACATCGTCGTGGCTCCGCCGTTCGTGTCGCTCGCGGTCGCCGTCCAATTGCTCGCGGGCACGGAGATTGCGGTTGCGGCCCAGAACGTGCACTGGGATGAGGATGGGGCCTACACCGGAGAGATCTCGCCCGCGATGCTGCTCGAGCTCGGGGTGTACGGCGCGATCGTCGGGCATTCGGAGCGCCGTCAATATTTCGGTGAGAACGATGAGACGGCCGGGAAGAGGGCCCGGGGTGCACTCGCGGCGGGGATGTTCGTCATCGGCTGCGTCGGCGAGACCGAAGAGGAGCGCGAGCGTGGCGAGACCGAGAACGTTTTGCGACGCCAGGTCTCCGCTTTCGACGCCGACGACAATCTTGTCCTTGCATATGAGCCCGTGTGGGCGATCGGAACGGGAAAGACGGCTACGCCGGAGATCGCGCAGGATGCCCATGCGTTCATCAAGTCCGTGCTGGACCTCCCCGTCCTCTACGGGGGCTCGGTCAAGCCGGACAACGCCGCGGTCCTCTTGAGCCAGCCGGACGTCGACGGTGCGCTCGTCGGCGGAGCGTCGCTCGAACTCGAATCCTTCACTGCGATTTGCCGAGCGGCCGCGAACATCCCCTCGTAGCGCTCGTCATCCTCGACGGTTGGGGTTGCGCGCCGGCCGGCCCGGGCAATGCAGTCGAGCTCGCGGACACTCCGAATTTCGACCGGCTCTGGCAAACGTTCCCGCACACAACGCTCGACGCGTCCGGCGAGGCGGTCGGGTTGCCGCCCGGGCAGATGGGGAACAGCGAGGTCGGGCACTTGACGATCGGCTCCGGCCGCATCTTGTTCCAGGACCTGATGCGCGTCAACAAGTCGATCGAAGACGGCTCCTTCTTCGAGAACCCGGCACTGGTGAGCGCGTTCGAACGAGGGGAGCAGGTCCACCTGCTCGGCCTCGTCTCATACGGGGGCGTCCACTCGCACATCGACCATCTCCGCGCGCTGTTGCGCTTCGCACCGGAGAAGACTTGGATCCACGCGTTCACCGACGGCCGAGACGTGTCACCGCACGCGGCGATCCACGACCTGGCCGAGCTGCCGCAGGACCGGATCGCCACCGTCGCGGGCCGCTACTACGCCATGGATCGCGACCAGCACTGGGAGCGGACGCAGCGCGCCTTCGACGCGATCGTCGCAGGGAAGGGCAACCAGGCAGCCGATCCGATCGAAGCGGTCCGCCGTAGCTACGAGCGAGGCATCACGGATGAGTTCATCGAGCCGACCCCAGTTAGTGGCCGTCCGAGGCTTCAGCCGAGGACGGACACAGCCATCTTCTTCAACTTCCGTCCTGACAGAGCACGCCAATTGAGCATGAAGCTCGTCGAGGCAGGTGCCGATATCACCACCATGACGAGATACCGGGCGGATCTCGAAGTGCCGGTTGCGTTCCCCGAGCAGGAGGTGCGCGAGACGCTGGCCGAGGTTCTCGCCGAGCACGGGGTGCGCCAGCTCCACGCGGCCGAGACGGAGAAGTACGCCCACGTGACCTATTTCTTCAACGGCGGGCGCGAGTCGGAGTGGGCGGGGGAGACCAGGATTCTCGTGCCCTCGCCGCGGGACGTTCCGAGCTACGACCGCAAACCGGAGATGTCGGCGCGTGAGCTCACCGACAGGTTCGTCGACGAGCTCGACCGCGACGGCTACGGGTTCGTCGTCATCAACATCGCGAACCCGGACATGGTGGGCCACACAGGATCGATTCCAGCAGCGGTGAAAGCCGTGGAGACAGCCGACGAGTGCCTCGGTCGAATCGTCCAGGCGGTGAGCCGCAACGGTGGCGTCTCGCTGATCACCGCAGACCATGGCAACGCCGAGCAGATGCTCGAGGCAGATGGTGCAAGCCCGCATACCGCGCACACGACGAACCCCGTCCC
>DAINSN010000209.1:0-4060 GCA_036741295.1 Gaiellaceae bacterium | reverse complement strand
GCGGCCGCCGTATTGCTGCCGTTCGTGCTCGCTTCGCTCCGCTGCTGCGCGCGGGTCACATGTACAGCCCTCCGTTGATCGAGTAGACCTGTCCGGTGATGTACGAGGAGTCGGGGTCGACGAGGAAGGCGACCACGCGCGCGACCTCCTCCGGCTTGCCAAGCCGGCCAGCCGGGATCTGCTCGACGATCCGCGCGAGGATCTCCTCGGGGACCCCGGCGACCATGTCCGTGTCGATGAAGCCGGGCGCGACGCAGTTGACGGTGATGCCCGTTCGCGCGCCTTCGAGTGCCATCGTCATCGTGAGCCCGAACAATCCCGACTTCGCCGCGGCGTAGTTCGCCTGCCCGATGTTCCCCGTCTCGCCGATGACCGAGCTGATGTTCACGATCCGTCCGTAGCCGCGGTCGATCATGTGTTGGAGCGCCGCTCGCGACATGTAGAAGGCGCCGTTGAGGTTGACCTCGATGACGTGGTCCCACTCTTGCGGCGTCATCCGGCGGACGCTCTTGTCGACCGTAATCCCGGCGTTGTTGACGAGGATGTCGAGGCGCCCGTAGCGGTCGATCACCTCCTCGATGACGCGCTCGCAGTCGGCGTGGTTCGAAATGTTGCCCTGATGAACGCTGACCCGGCCGGGGTCCGCGTCCGCGAGGAGCGCCTGCGCAGCCTCTTCGTTTCGCGAGTAGCCGACCGCGACGATTGCGCCCCGTTCCAGGAAGTCTCGGCTGATCGCGAGGCCGATGCCGCGAGCGCCGCCCGTTACGAGTGCAACCCGCCCGGCGAGAGTCGGCGTCGGGCTCACGCCGGAAGCTGCGGGGTCTGTCCCGGTGGACGCCATAGGGACAGTTTGAACGAATCGTCATCAACGTAAACGGTTGTCGGTCGGGATTGTCCGCAGCGCCGCGGCTAGACTCGCTTCCGAGGCGAGCACCGATCGCGAGACAACACCTCATCGGGCTGCTCCTGGGAACGGAAGAGGATTGGCCGACCGCTTTCGAGAACGTGCTCCGCCGGATCGGTCCTGTCAGATACCGGGGAGAGACGCATGAGTTCTCGTGCGAGCGGATCACGAACGAGCCGTTCGACCTCCGCTCCGAGCCCCGTTACGCCCTGGTGATCGACCGGCTCTCTTGGTGGTACGACGTTCCGCGCGAATGGTTAAAGAAGACGGCGCTGATGAACAACGTGTACCTCCTCAACAACCCTTTCACCTTCCAGGCAATGGAGAAGCACTCAGCCTACTGCGCGATGATGCGGCTCGGCCTCAAGGTGCCCGAGACCTGGCTGATCCCCAACAAGCTGCCACCCGACAACCCGCGCTACGTGCCGATGGCCGAGCTCTACAGCCCCGCCTTTGACCTCGACGCGATCGCCGAGCGAATCGGGTACCCCCTCTTCATGAAACCGTTCAACGGCGGGACGTGGGTCGGCGTGACGCGAGTCGCCGATGGCGATGAGCTCCACCGGAGCTACGACGAATCAGGCGAGCGGCTGATGCACCTCCAGGCAGCCGTGGAGAACTACGAAGTGTTCACTCGGACCCTGTCGATCGGCCCTCAGACGATGGTCACGCGGTTCGACCCGAGCCAGCACGGGCACTACCGCTACGTCGTCGATCACGAGTTCCTCGCGCCCGAGCTCGAACGAGAGGTGGCGACGATCAGCCGCCTCGTCAACGCGTTCTTCCGCTGGGAGTTCAACTCCTGCGAGGTGATCGTGAAGGACGGCCAAGCCCACCCGATCGACTACGCCAACGCCTCCCCCGACGTCGCGCTCGTCAGCCTCCACTACTACTTCCCGTGGGCGATCAGGTCCCTGACCGCGTGGTGCCTTTTTTGCACCGTCACCGGGCGCTCGATGCGAATCCACCAGGACACGGGCGACTACTTCGAGATCGGCGATCGTGCCGACCTCGTCTACGAAGAGAAGCTCGAGCGGTACGGTCAGCTCGCCGACACGTACTTCCAGGCCGAAGAGTTTGAGGAGTTTCTTGCAACGGTCCTGCCGCACCTCGGTGAGCTCATGGTCGAGTACGTCGGAAGCCCTGAGTTCGACGACCTGCTCGTCCACTCGATCCGCCTCGAAGTAGAGCCGGAGCGCCAAGAGGAGATGATCGAGCGCTGCCGCGGCCTCGTCCACCAATGGGCGGCCGACCAGGTGCGCGCCACCGGCTCGCATTAGCGTCGGCTCCGCAAGGGCAGTCACGGTTCGTCGCGCTCGCGCGCGCCGAGGCGGAGGGTGTGGAGTACTGGCGCACCGACACGCTGCTGCGGCTCTCCGCGGGAGCGCCGCGCGCGGCGGCGAGACGCGCAGCCGATTCGACCTCGGTAGGCCGGTCGATCGAGACGCTGGGCCGTTCGGCCTATTCACCTCGAATCTCAATTCCTGTATGACCATGTCTCCACTGACAACGAGGGGGAGACAGGGATGAAAAGATTCAGTCGGTTGGTCGCAGCGTTTGCGATCGCGTGTGCGGTTACGGCCGCGACGGCCACGGCGGCCCTGGCGATCGACGTTAAGACGTTCGCACCGGACGTGAACGGCAACGAAGCGACGTTCCACGGAGAGATCGTCGCCAACTGCAGCCCGGTCGACGGCTATTTCGTCCTTACCGACCTGAGCACCGGCCAGAGCTACGACTCGCTGTTCAGCTTGGGTTTCCCGGACCAGTTCAGCTCCAGCAGCGAGATGACGTACAGCGAAGGCCCGTTTGGACTCAAGTCCGACACCGACTACCTCGTGCGCGCACACGCGGACGGCGGCATCGGCTGCGCGGGGGGCTCTGGAAACGAGGTGTACTTCCACATCGGGGCCGGGCCGGGCAACCCTGCCGACGTGGGCATCACCCAATCGATCGGCGCTAATCCCAAGGTCGGCCAGCTGCTGACCTTGACGATCGCGGCCACAAACAGCAGCGACCACAAGGCGACCGATGCGTTCATCAAGGACGTCATGCCGGCCGGCTTCCAGTACGTCGCCTGCAGCCTCAAGATCGACGGCGTCGCGGGCGGATTCTGCTCGTGGGACGGCGACCACACGGTCGTCGGTGACATCGGCGACTTCGCGGCCGGCAGCACGGTCACGCTTTCCATCGGAGCGCGACCAACCGCCGCGGGCAGCTTCGTCAACTCCGTCGGAGTCGGCGCCCACGAGTACGACCCGGACGCGTCGAACAACTTCGCCGACGCGCCCATCACGGTCGCGGCCGGCTAGCGACCCCTCGTCGGTGCGGAGAGACCGGCGCGAGCCGGTCCCTCCGCACGCACTGTGCAGCTACGAGGCGCGCGATTACTAGAGTGGGCGGTATCCGAATGAAACCCCGGCCCACCCAAGACCACGAGGCGGCAGCTCGAAGCATGTTTCTAGGCCGCGCGAAGTCATAGTGCCGTCGTGGGGGGCGGTCGCATATGGGGTCGCCCTCTCCGCGCTCGTAGCGGTTGCCACCGTCCGTCTCTTGCTTCGGGAACGCCGGCTCGCTGTGATCGGCGTCGCCGGAATCGCCGCGGCGCTCGCTCCGCTCCTGTGGGATCTGATCCTGCGGCACACGGGCGGCCGCTTCTTTACTGACCCTCCGGGCCTCGTCTTTCCGGTCAGCTACGAGGACACCGGATCGGGGGTCTTCGCTGCCGCGCTAGCCGCCCTGCTGCTCGGTTTCCCTTGCGCGATGCGACCGGCCGCAAGGGCGCTCTGATGGCGTCCGTCAGTGGCCTCGCGGCGCTGCTGGTCGACGTCTATCTCTACTGACGGAGGCGCGGCTCGGCAGCCGCGTTAGTGCCCGTGGTCGTCTTGCAGCTCGCCTGGCTCGGTCCTCGAGACCGTCCGCCACGAGTCCCACGTGATCTTGAGGATCACGAGAGTGATGCCAAGGCCCACGATCGGGTCCGCGATTCGGACACCGAGGCCGACGACGACGGCGCTCACGACCACTCCCAAGGAAACAAACCCGTCGACGCGCGCGTGGTTGCCGTCCGCGACCAACGCCGGGCTCGACAACCGCTTCCCCGCTCGTAGCCGCACCTGCGCGGCGATCTCGTTTCCCACGAACCCCGCGATTCCA
>DAINSN010000208.1:0-4081 GCA_036741295.1 Gaiellaceae bacterium | reverse complement strand
GGCGCCTGACAGGCGAAGTTCTCGCAGACGTAGACCGCGGGACGCCCGTCGACCAAGTCCTTTCCCCGCAGGAGCGGGACGTCCTCGCTCGGCCCGAAGGCGACCACAGCATTCGGATCGAAGGGAGCGAGCGCGGCACGCGCGACCTCGGTGTCAGGGCCGCCGATCACCGCCAACTCCCGATGCCGCGAGAAGTGAAAATCGAGCGCGTTGAGGGCATGACCGAACGCCGACGGCGCCTGTGGCAGGAGGCGCGCGACGAAGCGGAAGACGCCGACCGCCTGGCGCTCCAGCTCTGGCTCGCCCCACAGCCGCGCGAGGCGCAGGAGCACGTACGCGAGCATCGAGTTCCCCGACGGCGTTGGATTGTCGTCGAAATCCTTCTTGCGGCTGACGAGCTGCTCGCCGTCGCCTGGCGTGAGGAAGAAGCCGCCACGTTCGTCGTCGCCAAACAACGCGACCGCAAGGATTGCAAGCCGGCGCGACTCCTCGAGCCAGCGCAGCACTCCCGTCGCGACGTGCAGCTCGTAGAGGCCGTTGGCCACGTCCGCGTAGTCCTCGAGCACGCCTGCGTGCTTCGCCTGGCCGGCGCGCCAGCTGCGGAATAGGCGACCTTCGGGGGTCGAGAGCGGACCGAGGAGGAACTCCGCAAGCGCACGCGCAGCGTCGAGATAGTCGGCTCGTTCGAGGCGGCGGCCCGACTCCGCGAGCGCTGCCAGCGCCAGCCCGTTCCACGAAGCGATCGCCTTGTCGTCGCGGAGCGGCTTCCGTCGCAGCTCACGCTCCTCGAAGAGCCGCGCCCGGGTCTCGCGATCGAGGTCGCCGCGAATGATGAAGCGACCGTCCTCGAACGGCTGCAGCAGCTCGCGCGGCACGTCGTCGGCTTCCGTCCACGTGTACGTCAGGCCCTCGACGCCGTCCGTGTCGGCGTCCTGCGCCGAGGCGAAGCCGCCTTCGGGCAACCGCAGCTCGCGCAGCATGTAGTCGAGCGTCTCCTCGGCGATCTCCCGGTAGCGCTCGTTTCCCGTTACGAGCCAGCCGTGGAGATACGCGGGCACCAGCATCGCGTTGTCGTACAGCATCTTCTCGAAGTGCGGCACGAGCCATTCGCGGTCGACGGAGTAACGGTGAAAGCCGCCGCCGACGAGGTCGTACATCCCGCCGAGGGCCATTGCGTCCAGCGTTTTCGTCGCAGGCTCCAGCTCTCCGCGCCGCAAAAGGAACTCGAGCGCCGACGCCGGCGGAAACTTCGGCGCATTGCCGAAGCCGCCCCAGACCGGGTCGAACTGCCGGCGCAGCCCGCGCACCGCATCCGACAGCAGCGAGGAGGTAAGAGGCTCGCGCGAGGGCTCGGCCGTCCGGCGAAGCTGCTCGGTGATCGCGCCCGCATCGCGCTCGATGTCCGCACGCCGCTCGCGCCAGGCAGCCTCGATGGCCTGCAGCAACTGCTTGAAGCTGGGCAGGCCGTGACGCGGCTCGGGCGGGTAGTACGTGCCGCCGAAGAACGGTTGGCCCGCGGGCGTGAGAAAGACCGTCATGGGCCAGCCACCGTGGCCGGTCAGCGAGACGACCGCGTCCATGTAGACGGAGTCGACGTCCGGCCGTTCCTCGCGGTCGACCTTGACCGGGACGAAGTGCTCGTTCATCAACACCGCGGTCGGCTGGTCCTCGAAGGACTCGTGCGCCATCACGTGGCACCAGTGGCACGCGGCATAGCCGACGGAGAGAAGGATGGGCTTGTCTTCTTCTCTCGCGCGCGCGAGTGCCTCTTCGCCCCACGGATACCAGTCGACGGGATTGTCGGCGTGCTGGAGAAGGTAGGGGCTCGTCTCCTGAGCGAGACGGTTCACCTAAGCACCGTAGCTGGAGGTCTAGTTGCGATACCGCCGCCAGGCCTCCACTCCCACTGTGATCAGCGCCGCGATCCCAAAGGCGACCAGCAGTGCGTAGATCGGCTGATCTTTGAATATGCGCCCTCCGAGATAACCGAGCAGCGCTCCGTACACCGACCACAGGATCGCCGCGGCGAAGATGTACGGCGCGAACCGCGTCGGCCAGCGAAGGTGCACGAGCCCCGCTGTAAAGGTCGTCGCGGTGCGCCCACCGGGGATGAAGCGCGCGACGATCAGGACATAGCTGCCGCGTTCCTTGAGGAAGTTCCGTGCCCAGTCGAGCCTGCGCTGCGCGACCTCTCCGCGGAAGAACCGCGTCACCGCAGGCGTGCCGAGCCAGCGGCCGACCGCATAAGAGGCGTTGTCCCCGCTGAACGCGCCGACGGCGGCGCACGCGATCACCCATCCCAGCGACAGCTGACCCCGTGCGGCCTGGATCCCGCAGACAATCACCGCCGTCTCGCTGGGGAATGCCGGTATGAGCGCATCCCCCGCGCAGATCCCGAGCAGCAACGGGTACGTCCACAGCGATCCCGTCAGCAGGTCGATCAAACCCTGCAGTAAGCCGAGCAGCACTGCGGCTCAGTCGCCCGCCCACGTGCCGGCGCGGTAGACCTGGCCCTCGAGGCGGCGCCCGAGCAAACCCTCGAGCCACACAGAGGTCTCGATGAGCGCGTCGAGATTCACGCCGGTCTCGATCCCGTCGCCTTCCAGCAGGTAGACGAGATCCTCCGTCGCAATGTTCCCCGTCGCGCGCGGCGCGAAGGGACAGCCGCCGAGGCCGCCGCACGAGGCGTCGAAGAGCGTCGCGCCGGCCTCGAGCGCGGCGACTACATTCGCATAGCCGGTGTTGCGCGTGTTGTGCAGGTGCACTCCGGGAGCCTGTGTGCGCTCGACGAGGGCGTGCACCTGCCGCGGCGTGGCGACACCGATGGTGTCCGCCAGGACCACTTCGGCGGAGGGAAAGCGCGCAGTCAGCTCCGAGACCACGCCTGGATCGACGCGGCCCTCGAACGGGCAGCCGAACGCAACGCTGATCGTCAACGTCACCGGCAACTCGGCACGCTCGATCACAGCTTCTGCGGCAGCCACCGCCTCGGCGACGGATTGATTCGCGTTCCGCCGGCTAAAGCTGTCTGTCGCGGCGAGCGTGAAGTTGACCCGGTCGAGACCGGCTGCGACGAGCCGGTCGTAACCCTTCTCGTTCAGCGCCAGGCCCGAGTACTCGGTCCCATCGCGCCGCTCGATCGCGGCAACGACGTCTTCGGCGCCCGCCATCTGCGGCACCGCGTCCGCACGGACGAAGCTTGCGGCCTCGACGCGGGGCAACCCTGCTGCGGCGAGCCGGTTGATGAATTCTGCGCGGACGTGCGGGGCGAGCGTCTCCGGCTCGTTCTGGAGGCCGTCGCGCGGTCCCACGTCGCAGATTGCCAAGCGCACGACGAAGCTACGCAGTCGGCCGCTCGAGCTGCTTCAGCATCTCGCCCACCTCGTTCGCGAGACCCTGCGCCAGCCCGACTTCGTCGTCTTGGAAGCGGCGTCCTTTCTCCCCGTAGACCTCGACGAGCCCCCACGCTCCGTCCTCGGCCTCGATCGCGACCATCAGCAGCGCGTCATAACCAAGCTCCTTGAGGAGCTTCACTTCGTTCGGGTCGGCCCCAGGATCGCTCTGGTCCACCGTTTGTGGTTGGCGTTCCTCGATCACCGCGCGCGTGAGTGGATAGTCCGAGATCAGGTACCCGTGCCCGAGACGATCCGGCGGCCCCCCGTCCTTCTGATGCTGCATCAGATCGACGAGCAGATCGCCGATCACGCGGGAGATCGTGCAGGCAGGCACGTCCAGCAGTTCCACGTAGGCGCGCGCAGTCGCGCCGAGCAGACCGGGGACGGTCTTCTCGGCGCGAAGCCGTTTCGTAGCGGCCGCTACCTGGCCGGGTCGATCAACGCTCATTGGGCAGGCTCTGCCCAATGAGCGAGGGAAGGGGCTCTGGGGGAAACCGTGCGGTTTCCCCTTTCTTTCTCCTCAGCACACGCGGCGATCTGAGCGGCGCGTGAGCTGAGGCGATCCTTGAAGAAGGGAGCTCGTGAGGGAAACATGGTTTCCCTCACGGGAGCGAACCGAAGGTGAGCGACGCTCATGCATCGATCTTACGGAGCGCCTCTATGCGTCGAAGCCGCTGGCATCGACC
>DAINSN010000207.1:0-4087 GCA_036741295.1 Gaiellaceae bacterium | reverse complement strand
ACGGTCGCGAAACCGACTGCTTCCCCGCCGTCGCCGCGTGCGATCAGCTGCACTCCTTCTCGGTCCGGGTCGTCGAACAGCGCGCGAGAGACTACGAGCAGCGCCGCGTCGGTGGGAGTGACGTCGTAGAAATCGCAATAGGCGCGAATGAGGGGCAGCAGATCCGGGAGATCCGCCGTGGTCACGCGTGACGTGTCAGTCACGCCGGCTCAGAGCAGCGCGTCCAGCCCGACCGTCAGGCCGGGCGGCAGAGCGCCGAGTCGCTCGAGGGCAAGCAGGACGCCCGGGACGAACGCCTCGCGCGAGAACGTGTCGTGACGGATCGTCAGCAGCTGGCCGTCGCCCCCGAACAGGACTTCCTGGTGCGCGACGAGACCCGGGAGGCGGATCGAGTAAATCGCCGGGTCGCCGCCCACGAGCTCTGCGGTCGCCTTCGCGGTCCCGGACGGAGCGTCCTTCTTCGCCTCGTTGTGCAGCTCCACGATCGCGGCACGCGGCATGTGCGCGGCAGCTTCTCGCGCGAAGCGCATCATCAGCACCGCGCCGAGCGCGAAGTTCGGCGCATGAAAGCACGCCACCCCCCGGTCCCGCGCCAGCCCATCCACGCGCGCGTGGTCGAAGCCTGTCGTGCCGATCAAACACGCAACACCCTGCTCGAGCGCGGCGGCCACGTTCGCCTCGACCACGTCGGGCGCGGTGAAGTCGATCATCGCGTCCGCGGCCGGGAGCTCGACGAGCTCGTGCCCCGCCGCTTCGAGCCCCGGCGCCAGGACGCGCCCAACTTTGCCGCCGCGTCCGTTCAGGACGAGCTTCACGCGGCGCGGGCGACCACGGCCGGGTTGATTCGGCGCGCGGCTGCGCGAAAGACCCGCTCGCTCGGCCCGATGCCGGAGACCGAAAGCTTCTCGGGGGCGAACAGGTGCTCTGCGAGCTCGGCGACCTCCTCGGGCTCGACCGCCTCGATCTCCGCGATGATCCGCTCGAACGAGAGCAGCTCCGTGTCGGTGATGAGCGACTTCCCGAGTCTGGTCATCCGGTTCGAAGTCGACTCCATCGACAGCATGATCCGCCCCTTCAGATTCTCCTTCGCGCGCGCGATCTCTTCAGGGCGGACGTTCCCTTTGGCGATGTCGAGAAGCTGCTCGCTTGCGATCTCCACGCACGGGCCGAGGTTCTCTTCGCGCGTCCCCACGTAGATGCCGACGAGCCCCGTGTCGGTGTACTGCGATGCGAACGAGTAGACGGAGTAGGCCATCCCGCGCTTCTCACGGATCTCCTGGAAGAGCCGCGACGAAGCCGAGCCGCCGAGAATCGAGTCGAGGATCGAGGCCGCGAACCGGCGCGGGTCGGAGCGCGCAATCCCGGGTGCGCCGACGCAGACGTGGTACTGCTCGGTGTCCTTCTTGGCGAAGCGGAAGTCGGGTGGCGGCGCTTTCACGAGCGGCCTCCTGACGCGCGGGCCTCCGGCCGGCGGCCGCTGTTGGCTCTGCGCGCGCGCAAGCATGCGCATGAACTTGTTGTGCTCGACGTTCCCTGCGGCCGCGATCACCACGTTGCCGCCCGCGTACATCTGGCGGTGGTAGGTGGAGAGAACGCGCTTCGTCACCGATGAAATGACGTCGGCGGTCCCGATCACGGGGCGCCCGAGCGCATGGCGTCCGAAGACTGCCTCCGAGAACAGATCGTGAACGAGCTCCTGCGGCGTGTCCTCGTACATCGCGATCTCCTCGAGCACGACGTCCCGCTCGGAGTCGAGGTCGGTGAATGCGGGCGCGAACACCATGTCCGTCATCAAATTGAGCGCCGTCTGCACGTGTGCGTCCGGCACGCGCGCATAGACCATCGTGTGCTCCCGCGAGGTGGCCGCGTTGAGCTCCCCACCGAGGCCGTCGAAGATCTCCGCGATTTGCTGCGCCGTATAGGAGCGCGAGCCCTTGAAGAGGAGGTGCTCGATGAAGTGCGACACACCGGCCTTGGCTTCCGTCTCGTCTCGCGAGCCGGCGCCGATCCAGAAGCCGATGGCGACCGAGCGGACGCTCGGAATCCGTTCCGAGATCACCCGCTCGCCCGAGTCGAGCTCGGAGAGGACGTACTTCTGCACGGCGGCATTATCGCTGGCCGAGCGGTCCTCCCGCCTAGTGCAGGGCCAGGGGCAGCTCCGCCGTTCTGCGGGGAACGCTCGAGCGAGCGGGGCCTCAGGGTTGGATCGTCGAGGCGTCTGCAGGGGCTAGCCCACGCAGAACGGATTCCCTTCCGGGTCCCGCATGATCGTGAACGTGATGTTCGTGCCGACCTTCGTCTCGACGACCGATGCGCCGGCGCCCTCAAGCCGCTCGATCTCCGCCTCGCGGTCCTCGGTGCCGAAGTCGAGGTGGATCGGATACGACGCGGGCCGAGACTTCTCGCGGCGTTGAAAGAGAAAGCGCGGGCGACCGCCGTCCGGGGGGCGTGTGACGTAGAAGGAGGTCAGCTCGCGCTCACCCATGCCCGCATCGCGGAGTTGCTGCAGAAAACCCTCGTCGACCTCCTCCTCGGGCCACCCGAGGGCGTTCGCCCAGAACCGACCCAGCTCCCTCGGCTCGGCGCACGAGAACGTGACGTTGGCGATGTAGCGGTGTGACGGGGCGTTCGGGGGCGACTGGATGCAGAAGCCGTTGCCTTCCGGGTCGCGCATCACGGTCCATTTCTCTTCGAGCTCTCCCGCGCTGTGCGATTTCGTCTCGACGAGATGTCCGCCGAGCTCGAGCACCCGCGCCAGCTCCGCCTCCCGGTCCGGAACGCCCACGTCGACGTGGATCGGCAACTCGATCGTCGGCGACTTCGGCATCCGGTTGAAGAGGAGCCGGGTGCCCTCACCGCGGGGATCGGTCGCCAGCCAGCTGTCGCCCGCTGCAGCCGTCTCGTAGTCGAGCAACCGTCCCCAGAACTCGGCGACGCGCGCCGGCTCTTCGCAGGAGAACGTGATGTGTTCCAGGTGAAGCACGAGTGCATCCTAAGCCGCAGCTCCGAGCAGAGCACGCGCACCCCCACCCTCAGGGTGGGGTGAACACCCGCCACCCTCACGGTCGACGATACCGATCGAATTCGCACAGGTCTGTGCCGGTTTCGTGCCAGGCTGGGCCAAGTGGAGGCAAAGAACGTTCGCCTAGCTGACGAGGGCGGCCCTGCGGCCGCCCTCGTAGCGTCTGCTTGTCGGTGCGAGCCTAGCGCCGCTCGCGGTCGCGGCCCCCGCGGCCACCGCGTCGATCGCCGTCACGCGGCGGTCGCTCCTCGCGCTCGCGAGGCGGTGCGTCCTTCGCCCGCTCGATCAGCTCCTCGGGGCTGACCGTGTTGCCGTTCTCGTGCTTCTGGATCAGCTTCAGGCCGATCCGTCCGCGTGCCTTGTCGACCTCCTGCACGAGCACGTCCAGGATGTCGCCGCGGTTGATCACGTCCTCGATGTGGCCGACCCGGCCCGGGCCGACGTTCGAGACGTGCAGCAGTCCGTCGGTGCCCTTCTTCAACTCGACGAACGCGCCGAATTGCGTGGTCTTCACGACCTTCGCATTCCGGAACTCGTCGCCGACCTCAGGCTCCTTCGTCAACGCCTGGACCGCAGCGATCGCCGACTCCGCCTTCTGGCCGTCGGTCGCATAGATGAGGATCGTGCCGTCCTCTTCGATGTCGATCTGCACTTCGTGATCGGACTCGAGCGCGCGGATCGTTTCGCCGCCCTTGCCGATCACCATGCCGATCTTCTCGGGGTCGATCTTCACTGTCGAGATGCGCGGTGCGTTCTCGTTCAGCTCCGACCGCGACTCCGGGATCGCCTCGAGCATCTTGTCGAGGATGATCTCGCGCGCCTGCTTGGCCTGCTCGAGCGCGGCCTGCAAGATCTCCCGCGTTACGCCGGTGATCTTGATGTCCATCTGCAGGCCGGTGATGCCCTCGCGCGTGCCGGCGACCTTGAAGTCCATGTCGCCGAGGTGATCCTCTGCGCCCTGGATGTCAGTGAGGATGACGTAGTCGTCGCCCTCCTTGACGAGGCCCATGGCGATGCCGGAGACCGGCGCCTTGATCGGCACGCCGGCGTCCATCAGCGCGAGCG
>DAINSN010000206.1:0-4128 GCA_036741295.1 Gaiellaceae bacterium | reverse complement strand
CGAACCTGGTCTGTGCGCTCACGGCTAACGTCGAGGTATGCCTCGGCTGCGTCGCTGGGCGAAGAGACTCGGGCTGGTGCTGCTCGAGTTGTTCGTCGTGCTGACAATCGTCTCTCTCGTCTACAACGCGGCGACGGCGGACGGCGTCAAGCCGGCGACTGCGCTCTACGCGGGGCCGTTCGTGCACGTGGACGGAAAGGTGGTCGCCTACCGACGCTGGGGGGCACGCGGAACGCCGATCATCTTGCTCGGCGGCTTCGTCGTGCCGAGCTCCGTTTGGGACGGGGTTGGCAAGCTACTCGGGCGCGACCACCGCGTATTCGCGCTCGACCTGCCGCCGTTCGGGTACACGGAGCGCAAGGGCCCGTATACGCTTCGCCGCTGGACCGAAATTGTGCGCGCCTTCGAGACGCGCTTCGGCTTGCATCGTCCGGTCCTCGTTGGCCACTCCCTGGGCGCCGCTGTCGTCGTCGCCGATGCGCTTTGGCATCGAGCGGATCCGAAGGGCATCGTTCTGATCGACGGCGACGCGATCTCGGCAGGAGGGGCACCGTCGTGGCTGAGCAAGGTGCTTGTCGGACCCTGGTTTACGAGCCTCTACCGGATTGCGACGAACTCGGACTGGATCTTCCGGCGCGGTCTCGCCGGCGCGTACCCGCACCATCCTTCGTTCACACGTCCGTTTCTCAAAGAGTGGGAGCAGCCGTTCAAGGTGCAGGGGACGCTTGATGCCTTCCGGACGATGTTGCAGTACGGGATCCAGGGCTTCCAGCTGACGCAATTGCGCACCGTGAGAGTGCCTGCGCTGGTGCTCTGGGGGGCGCAGGACACAGTCGACTCTGTTCCCGCCGGACGCAAATCGGCGCAGGCGCTGCGTGCGCCGTTTCACCTGCTCGCGGGTGCCGGGCACCTCTCCATGCTCGCCGCGCCCAAAGCGATCGCACGCGAGGTCGACTCATTCGCGCGGCATTGAGGCAAACCAATCGTGGGCCATCGCCGTACTTCTCTCTTTGGGGCTTCATCTGTTGCCGTCTATCCGAAGGGGGGAAGAACGATGAAGCAAGTATTCCGACGATTTCGCACCTCGATTGTGGCCGCGGCGCTGCTAACCACGATCCTGGCGGCTTCTGCTCTCGCCGCTGTGACGAGGACGACCGGCGAAAACGCATTTGTCGTCCACAACCTGGTCTCCGACGTACCGGGTGTTGCCGATCACGTCGATCCGAACCTTGTCAACGCCTGGGGGCTCACCTCCCTGCCGGGCTCACCATGGTGGGTCGCTGACAACGGAACCGACGTCTCGACGCTTTACCAGGCCGACGGCACCCCGGTTTCGCTCGTGGTCGAGGTACAGAGTGCTCCGACCGGGGCCGTGTCCAACGGCGGCTCGAACTTCGTCGTTAGAGAAGGGACGCGCTCAGGACCTGCGCGCTTCCTGTTCGACACCGAGAAGGGCAAGGTCCTCGGTTGGAATCCGGCCGTCTCACTCACCCATGCAGTGGTCGCGGTCGATCGCTCGAGCGTAGGCGCGATCTACAAAGGGTTGGCGATCGCCTCGACGACGGCGGGTGACTTCCTCTACGCAGCCGACTTCCACAACGGCCGCGTCGACGTCTTCGACGGGAACTTCGGGCTTGTGGCCACGCCCGGCGCGTTCGTCGACCCGAAGCTCCCGGCCGGCTTCGCGCCCTTCGGCATCACGAACATCGACGGCCAGATCTTCGTCTCCTACGGCAAACAGGACGCCGAGCAGAGTGACGAGCTCGCGGGCCAGGGCCTCGGCTTCGTTGACAGGTTCAAAACGAACGGGGCGTTCATCGGCCGGGTCGTTACCCGAGGGCAACTCAACGCGCCGTGGGGCCTAGCTCGCGCTCCCGCGGGGTTCGGGCCATTCGGCGGTGATCTGCTCGTCGGCAACTTCGGCGACGGCGAGATCAACGCATACGAGCCACAGCCTGATGGGACGTACGAGCGGGTCGGCGCGCTCAGGGGAGAGAACCACAAGCCGATCCTGATCGACGGTCTGTGGGCGCTGGCGTTTGGCAAGGGAGCGCTGGCCAACAACGGGCCGACCGACACGCTGTTCTTCACCGCCGGCCCCGGCGACGAGCAGCACGGACTCTTCGGAAGGATCAGAGCCGGGTAGCGCAGCCCGTCCCAAATCGGTCTCAAAAGGAGGGGACGGCCATTCGCCGTCCCCTCCGTGTGAGCGCTGCAGAAGCGTTCAGTCCGCTGAACTTTTGCCCAGACTTTTGCCCGGGGATCTGGTCTGAGCCGACCTCAGCCGATCGAGCATCGCCAAGGAATGCGATATCTGACGTTGCCTAACAAACAACGCACGTCTCATAACGCGGCGAGATTCTCGCTTGGCGTAAGCCGGTAGAGCCTCGAGCGACAGGATCCTCGCGCAGGCGACGCGTCTGACCTTAGGAGGACGCCCGAATTCGAAGCCGACCCTGACCAGGCAGCGCGCAGCGTTGTTTTTTCGGGGGACGAAGAGTAGGTTTTGGCTCGCCGTGCGAGTTCCGGTGCTGACGATGGATGGGGGTTAGGTTCGTCGCCCGCACTTCGCCTAGCGTCGCCGAACCGACAACTAGAGGAGGCCCCCGATGCGCCGAAAGCAGATCCTCGTGGTCGGCATCCTCGTTGCGGCTTGCCTGGTCGCCGGCGCCACCGCAGCGTCTGGCCCGCGGGACATGCCACACAGTTACTTGATCGCACCCGAGGGCAAGTTGACGCCGCTTCACATTCACACCACATACAAAGGCAGTCTGTTTCCGATCGGTATCCGGATAACACCGGCGGTGTCTGGCTGGGCTGGGGCTCAATGGAAGTCCGGAACCGAGTTTTTCCGGGGTGGCGGCCCCCCGAATTTCGGCTGGTTCCACGTCGGTCACGGCACCGGTATCCCGCAGGGGTTGGTCTCGATCATGACCGCGTATAAACGCACCCCGTCGGTCGCAGCGACGGTGAACGTTCTCCGCACCCGTGGTCACGGGGCAACCTACGAAGCGTCGACGCCGGTCAAGCTGGCCGGCTTTACAGGTGTTCAGTTCGACGGCGCTATCGTCGGCGCCAAGAATGTCGACCACATCGGCCATCTCTTCATCCCGTTCAGTGCCAAGTCCAAGGCGGCGAAGTACTACCCCGACTCATATCCGGTCTACGGCGACCTCTTCCGCGTGATCGTTCTGAACGTCAGAGGCAAGACCGTGGTCATCTACATCGAGAACGTCGGCCTTGCACCCGAAAGCTTCCCCACCTTCCTTGACCAGGCCGAGACGATTCTCCAGTCCCTGAGATTCCCGCGCTAAAGCGGGGTGAGCGACAGCCGTTGCTCGGTCCATCGGGGGATCTACGCAACTGCTCAGGGGACATTCGTAAACACTGGCGCAGGTAGCTGCTCCGTCGCTTGACCGTCACACCAGCGGCACCCGACACGGGCGTCGACGGTCGCGTGCACGGGAGCGCGCAGCGTTTCAGTAGCATCGTGCCGTGCGCGAGTTGCGTCCGGGTCTGTGGCACTGGGAGGCACCGCACCCGCAGTGGCGGCCGACCGAGCCGTGGAGCGAGAACGTGTCGTCCTACGCGATCGACGACGACGAACGCCTGCTGCTGTTCGATCCGCTGGCCGTGCCGAGCGAGATCGAGGCGCTCGCGGCCGGGCGCGAGACGGCGATCGTGCTCACCGCGCCGTGGCATGAGCGCGACGCGCAGAGCCTGGTCGAGCGGCTCGGCGTGCCGGTCTACTCGCCGCTGCCCGACAGCGCGCAGGACCTCATGGACACGTACGGCCTCACCGCCGAGCAGGCTGGCGACGGCAGTCCCGACGTCGTCTGGCTGCTCCGCGAGAAGAAAGGCGAGGCACGCCCGTACTCGTCCGGCGACCGGCTGCCGTTCGGTGCCGACGTGTTCCCCGGGCATAAGGCGAACGACACTGTGCTCTGGGTCGAGAGCCAGCGTGCGGTGATCTCCGGCGACACGCTCGTCGACTTCGGCCGGGGCCTCGAGATCAACGAGAGGTGGCTCCGCCCTGGCGTGACGCGCGAGGAGATCGCCGAGGGGCTGCGCCCGCTACTCGCACTGCCGGTCGAGCACGTGCTTGCGACGCACGGCGGGCCGACCGAC
>DAINSN010000205.1:2612-4133 GCA_036741295.1 Gaiellaceae bacterium | reverse complement strand
CGCCGACCACGCCGGACCTGCACGCCGTCAACTGCTTCCGCAGCCTGGATGATGAGACCGGCCAGCGCAGGTGGGGTCACCGTGATCGTGCCTTCTCCCTCTGGGAGCACCAGGCTCATGCGACGCCCACCGCCGACAGATGTGTGTCCTCGAGAAAGCTCGTGGAATATTGGCCGCTGCGGAACGCGTCGCTCGCGAGGATCTCCAATGCGGCTTCGCGGGTCGTCGGCACGCCGCGAAGCTCGAGCTCGCCGAGCGCCCGCAGGGAGCGTTCGATCGCAAGGTCGCGGTCCTCGTCCCACACGATCAGCTTGGCGATCAAGGAGTCGTAGTACGGCGAGATCACTGATCCCTCCTCGACGTGGGTGTCGAGCCGGATGCCGGGCCCGAGCGGAGGCCGAAAGCGTTCGATCACTCCCGGCGCGGGCGTGAAGCCCCGAGCCGGATCCTCGGCGTTGAGCCGGATCTCGATCGCGTGCCCGCGTCTCGCCGCCCGCCCCGTTGCGTGCAACTGCTCGCCGGCAGCGATCTTCAGCTGTTCGCGCACGATGTCGATCCCGGTCACCAACTCGCTCACGGGATGCTCGACCTGGAGCCGCGCATTCAGCTCGATGAAGTAGTACGCGCCGTCCGAAGCGAGCAGGAACTCGAGCGTGCCCGCGTTGACGTAGGAAATTGCATTGCACGCGCGCGCAACTCCCGACTCCATCATCTCGCGCGTCGAGTCGTCGAGTGCCGGCGACGGCGACTCCTCGATCAGCTTCTGGTGTCTGCGCTGGATCGAGCACTCCCGCTCGCCGAGCGTGAGCACGCCGCCGTCGGCGTCACAAAGCACCTGGATCTCAACGTGACGTGCCGACGCGATCAGCTTCTCCAGGTAGAGCGTCCCGTCGCCGAAAGCGGCGAGAGCCTCCGCGCTGGCCCCCGCAAAAGCATCATCCAGGTCCTCGGATCGCTCGACGAGGCGCATTCCCTTGCCGCCTCCACCTGCAGAGGGCTTGAGCAACACCGGGAATCCGATCTCAGCGGCGGCGGCCTGCGCCTCCTTTGCCCCGACGGCCTCTGTTCCCGGAACCAGCGGGAGCCCGGCGGCCGCCAGTTCGCGTTTCGCCTCGACCTTGTCGCCCATGCGCGCCATCACGTCGGCGTCCGGGCCGACGAACACGAGGTCGTTCTCCTCGCACGCCTTGACGAAATCCGTGTTCTCCGCCAGGAAGCCGTAGCCCGGATGCACGGCGTCACAGCCGGTGGTCTCGGCCGCTGCCACAACCGAGGAGAGGTTCAGATAGCTCTCGGTTGCACTCGGCGGGCCGATGCACACTGCGCGGTCAGCAAGGCGCGTGTGCAGCGCTCCGGCATCGGCCGTCGAGTACACGGCAACCGCCTCCACCCCGAGCTCATGCAGCGCGCGGATGACGCGCACCGCGATCTCCCCACGGTTCGCCACGAGCACGCGCGAGAACATCGTTACAGAGCGTCCAGCGGACGCCCGGTCACAGGCTCCAGCTCGAACAGCAGCTG
>DAINSN010000205.1:0-2512 GCA_036741295.1 Gaiellaceae bacterium | reverse complement strand
TTTTCGACATGGATCGCACGGACGATGCCCTCGACGTCGGCCTTGACCTCGTTCATGAGCTTCATCGCCTCGAGGATGCAAAGCGTCTGGCCGGCGCCGACCGGTTGTCCTTCCTCGACGAACGGCGGCGCGCCCGGCTGCGGCGCCCGGTAGAACGTCCCGACCATCGGCGCATCGACGCGCACGATGCCGTTCGACGGTGCGACCGGATCGAACTCGGCATCCTCCATCGCCGCGAGCGGAGACTCGTTCCGCGCAACCGCCGGCTCCTCGGTTCGGCGTACGGAGACGCGCATGCCCGCCTCTTCGATCGTGACCTCGCCGATGCCCGTCTCCTGGACGATGCGGACGAGCTCTCGGATCCTCTCGGCGCGGGCCTGATCGACCCCGCCGGCGGCGAGCGACTCGTCGCCCGACGAGCGTCCGCGGATCGTGCGCAGCAGCGGCTCGGCGTTGTCGCCGAAGAGGCCGAGCAGCAGCAGCTCCTCTTCGCTGGAGGCGAGGCCCTCGGCTTGGGCCCGAACCTCCTGCAGCGGCGGTGCCGTTGCGTCCTCCGCCGAGTCGGGGTCGGCGGTGAGCGAAACGATGCGCAGGATCGATTTCTCGATCGGGGCCGGCGTTGTGCCGAGATGACCTTCGACGAGCGAACGCAGCTCGTCCACGACAACCGAGTAACGGGTCGCGGAGAGCACGTTGAGCAACGCCTGCGAGCCGAGCACCTGTCCGATCGGCGAGGCCAGCGGCGGCCAGCCGACCTCGGCGCGGATCCGGACGAGCTCAGCGATCGTCTCGTCGAGCCTCGCACCTGCAGCCTGTGCACGCAGGTTGGAGTCGAGCGCAGCGACGAGGCTCGCCGGCAGGTCGTGCTGCGCGGCGCGCACCGCGATCCGCGGGGCAAGCGGCGTCACCGGTTCGTCGCCGATGTGTTCGTCGACCACGTCTGAGGCCTCCCAGAGAGCCGCCACGTCGATGTCGCAGTCGAGCCCCAGCCCTGCGAGCGCCTCCGCGAGCGCCTCGCCCGACACCCGGTGCAGCGTGAGCGCGATCGGATAGACAGCGGATGCGATCAGGTCGGCTCCCGCACGTGCAGCCTCGAGCGCGGCAGCAAGCGCGTTACCCCCTGAGCCCTGGCAGTAGATGCCAACCGGCAGGCCGGTCGCTTCCCGTAGACCTGTAACCAGCTCGCGCGCGCGATGTGGCTGCAAGGAGCCGGTCGGGTCGTGCAGCAGCACGCGCGCTGCGCCGAGATTCGGCAGCTCTCTGGCCTGCTCCATGAGGGGATCGGTTTCGCCGGTCCGCCCGGGGCTGTAAACGAGGCCGGCCTCGAACTCACAGCCGGCCCTCGCGACGGCATCCGCTGCCTCCCGCAAGTTCGAGACGTCGTTGAGCGGGTCGTGCAGCCGAAAGACATCGATGCCGTTCTCGGCCGCACACGCGATGAACCTCCGGATGAAGTCGTTGTCGACCGGGCGGGAGCCGACGAGGAAGCGGCCGCGGAGCGCGAGGCCCAGTGGTGTCTTCACATGCGCCCTGAGAGCGCGGATCCGCTCCCAAGGACTCTCCACCCCGCGCCGGACCGCGCTGTCGAAACACCCTCCGCCCGAGACCTCGAGATACGCGTAGCCCGCTCGGTCCAGGATCTCCGCGATTCGCAGCTGTTCGGCCGTCGGCAATCTCCCCGCGAGGGGTTCCTGGCCGAGTAGGCGGATGGTGGTGTCGGCGAGCGCCGGCATGCGGGAAGCCTAGCGCCCTGCCGAGCCAGGATAGGTTTGCAGCCATGGAGGTCCAGGAGCTGAGGCCCGGGTTGTGGCGCTGGACCGCGTCGCATCCCGAGTGGGACCACGCCGAGAATTGGGGGCCTGAGGTCGGCTCCGTCTATGCCGAGCTACCGGATTCCCTCGTCGTGGTCGATCCGCTAGTCCCGGCCGACGAGGACGAGCGGTTCTGGTCGGCACTGGACCGCGACGTCGAACGGCTCGGTCTGCCGGTGCACGTGCTGCTGACCGTGCACTGGCACGAGCGCAGCGTCGCAACCGTGCTCGATCGCTACAAGGCAACGCTGTGGCGGCCCGAGGAGAAGGGCGAGCTCCCCGCCGGAGTGCACGCGGAGGTGGTCAAGGGCAGCGACTGGGTCGAGGCCCTGTTCTTCCTGGAGCCCCACCGCGCGCTCGTCGCAGGCGATCTCCTCATCGGTGCGGACGGAGGCATCGAGTTGCCGGTCCGCTGGTTCCCGAAGGGCGAGCAGGAGTGGGCCGAGCAGCAGCTCAAACCGGAGTTGCGAGAACGCCTGAGCGCACTTCCGGTCGAGCTCGTGGTCGTGTCGCACGGCGAGCCCGTTTTGGAGAACGGGGCCGACGCGTTACGACGGGCGCTGGCCTAGAGGCCTGATGCGAAATTCCGCCGGGCCGGATGACGCTCCAGACACGGCGCCGGATCAGCACGTTCGCCCGCGGCACGTAGCGCCGCTACGCACCGCGAACGACCGCACTGCCCGACTTGGTCTGGAGCGCCC
>DAINSN010000204.1:0-4186 GCA_036741295.1 Gaiellaceae bacterium | reverse complement strand
TGAACGTCAACGGCGAGCAGTGCGAGGCGGACGTCTGGGAGGGCGAGAGCCTCCTCTACGCTTTGCGCGAGCGGCTGGGCTTGCCCGGGTCGAAGAACGCGTGCGAGCAGGGCGAGTGCGGCTCGTGCTCGGTGCTCCTCGACGGGAAGCTGGTGTGCGCCTGTCTCGTGCTTGCGGCTCAGGCCGAGGGGCACGAGATCGTCACGGTCGAAGGGCTGGCGGAGGATGGGCGACTGCACAAGGTGCAGGAGGCGTTCGTCGCCACAGGGGCAGTGCAGTGCGGCTTCTGCACGCCGGGGCTCGTCGTTGCGACCGCCGACCTGCTCGCACGCAACGTCTACCCGAGTGACGACGACATCCGCGAGGCGCTCTCCGGGAATCTCTGCCGTTGCACGGGATACGCCAAGATTTTCGACGCGGTGCGAATGGCGGCGGCGTCGTTGTGAGCGAGACCGCGGCGCCAAAACTCGAACTTGGACGCGTCGGCGACAGCGTGCCGCGCGTCGACGGCATTCCGAAGGTCACGGGCGAATTCGCCTACTCCAGCGACCTGCAGGCGGCGGGGATGCTCTGGGGTCACACGGTGCGCAGCCCTCACGCGCACGCTCGCATCGTGTCGATCGACATTTCCGGGGCGGTCGGCATGCCCGGCGTGCACGCGGTGCTGACGCACGAAGACATCCCCGGCGAAAAGCGCTACGGGCTGGAGTTCCAGGACCAGCCGGTGCTCGCCTACGAGCGCGTGCGCTACTTCGGAGAGCCGGTTGCGCTCGTCGCTGCGGAGCATCCGGAGCAGGCGCGCCGCGCCGCCGAGCGGATTCGCGTCGAGTACGAGCCGCTCGAGCCGGTCGTCGATGCAGAACGGGCGACGGAGCAGGAGCCGCTCCATCCCGACCGGCCGACGATGGGACACGGATACCGGGAGGATCCGCGCCCGAACATCGTGCGCTCGCTCCTGATCAGGCGCGGCGATCCCGAGGCCGAGGGCGAAGTGACGGTGTCCGGCATCTACGAGGTCGGGATTCAGGACCAGGCGTTCCTCGGGCCGGAGTCGGGGCTCGCGGTGCCGGACGGCGAGGGCGGCGTGGACGTCTACGTCGCGACGCAGTGGCTGCACGTCGACCGCGACCAGGTCGCGCCGTGCCTGAACCTGAAGCCCGAGCAGGTGCGGATCCACCTCGCCGGCGTCGGCGGCGCGTTCGGCGGCCGCGAGGACCTGTCGATGCAGATCCACGGCGCGCTGCTCGCTCTGCACACGAATCGTCCCGTGAAGATCGTCTACAGCCGCGAGGAGTCGTTCGTCGGCCACATTCACCGCCATCCTGCGAAGATCTGGGCCGAGCACCGCGCGATGCGTGACGGGAGGCTCGTCAACGTCCGGGTGCGCATCCTGCTGGACGGCGGCGCGTATGCGTCGAGCTCGACTGCGGTTACGTCCAACGCCGCCTCGTTCGCCGTCGGGCCGTACGCGGTCGACAACGCGCTGATCGAGAGCACGTGTGTCTACACGAACAACCCACCGTGCGGGGCCATGCGTGGCTTCGGCGCCGTCCAGGCCTGCTTCGCCCACGAGGCGCAGATGGACAAGCTGGCGGACGCGCTCGACATCGACCCGATCGAGCTGCGGCTGCTGAACGCGCTCGGGCCCGGCGGCTCGCTGCCGACGGGGCAGAAGATCACCGGGACGCTTCCCGTCGCGGATGTGATTCGCCGTGCAGCAGCACTCGACGTCCCCGAGCCCGAGGAGCTTCCGCGCGATCCGATGCGTCTTCCCGGCGGCTCCGGCAACACGACGCGCGGCGAGGGAGTCAAGCGTGGGGTCGGCTTCGCGGTCGGCTTCAAGAACATCGGTTACTCGGAGGGCTTCGATGACTACACGGCGGCGAGAGTGCAGTTGCATGCCGACGGCAGCGCCACGGTTCATTGCGCGGCCGCCGAGGTGGGCCAGGGAGTTGCGAACGTCATCGTCCAGGTTGCGCGCACCGAGCTCGGCATCCGTGACATCGTGCTTGCGCCCCACACGACTGCAACCGTCGACTCGGCCGGCTCAGCATCGGCTTCGCGGATGACGTGGATGGCCTCCGGCGCGGTGCGTGACGCGTGCCGCGCAGCGCTGGAGGAGCGGGAGAAGAAGGGGGGCGGCGGGGAAGTCGATGTCGAGCGGATCTACCGCCATCCGCGCACCACGCCGCTTGACCCGGAAACGGGCCAGATCACGGGTGAGCGCGCGCACGTGGCGTATGCGTGCGCGGCTATGCGCGTCGTCGCCGAGGTCGACGTGGAGCTGGGACTGACGCGAGTCGTGTGGATCGGCACCGTGCAGGACGTCGGCAAGGCGGTGAACCCCCAGGCCGTGAAGGGGCAGATCGAGGGAGGGACGGCGCAGGGGCTGGGCCTCGCGCTGATGGAGGAGATTCAGACGCGCGACGGGCTGATCACGAATGCGAGCTTCACCGATTACCTGATCCCGACGACGCTCGACATGCCGCCCGTCGTCTCGGAGCTGATCGAGGAAGCCGAGCCGGATGCGCCGTACGGCGTCAAGGGCGTCGGCGAGCCGCCGACGGTCGTCTCGACGGCAGCCGTCGTGGCCGCACTCCGCGCAGCGACGGGACGGGAGCTCACGCGGGTCCCGGTCCGACCTGACGACATCGTCGGTCTCTGAGCGTCAGCCGCGCTGGAGGGCGCGCCGTGACTTGTGCGCTGGTGTCCGACACCGCGCCGCCGATGCCAGTTGGCCCGGGCAGCGGCTTGGTTGCAACGATTGCGCGGGGCCTGTGGACAGTTCGTCACACTTTCGTCACGGTGTCCGACACCGGGACGTGGACGTAGCCGGCCTGGCGGGAAAAGTCAGCCGCTCTTGACGAGCGAGAGCGCTGCGCCGGCACCCAATAGGACCAGGCCGAGCGCACGCGTCCACGTGATCGCGATTTGATCGAAGCCGAACCAGCCGAAGCGGTCGATGAGCGCGGCCACGCAGAGGTTGAACGCGATGATGATCCCGATCGTGGCGGCAAGGCCGATGCGCGGTGATGCGACGGTGATCGCGAGGATGATCAGCACGGACAACGCTCCACCGGTCCACAGCCACACCGGCTGCCGGGCCACGTCGCCGAGCCCGCGGAAGCTCTGCCTGGCGACGAGCAGCAGAGCGAGACCGATCACTACCGAAACGACTCCCGAGAAGGCGAGCGCGGGGAAGATTCCCGCGCGCCCGCCCAGCTCGCCCATCACCGCCGCCTGGACGGCGCCCGCGAGACCCGCGGCCACCGCCAGCGCGACGGCGAGTCCCGTCACGCGCCCGGGGCTCCCTCGGGCATCTGCACCGACTCGTCGCTCTGGAACAGGCCGAAGGAGTTGCCCTCGGTGTCCTTGCACCGGGTGAACCAGCCGACTCCGGGAATCGGCTGCTTGTCCTCGGCGTCGCCGCCCGCACCCCGGACCTTCGCGATGTCGGCGTCGATGTCCTCGCCTCCGTAGTAGACGAGCGCGCCCCCGTCCCCTGCGTAGACCGCTCCGCCCTGTTCCCCCTCCTGGAACGTCCGGTAGTCGGCCCCCGGCATCATGGCCTCGATCGACCAGCCCCCGACGGTCTCCCAGAACTTCTCCGCGCGATCGACGTCCTGCGCGGGAAACTCCACGTGTACGACCTTCTTGCCCATGCTTTCCTCCTTTTGGGATGAAGCTATACGCTCACGCGGTCTACCACGAGGGGGAACGGATGGTTCGCGCGATCGTCCTGTACGAGCAAGAGCCGGACGCGGCCCGCTACGCGGAACACGTCGAGTTGTGTCGCAAAGTGCCGGGTGGAACGTTCCGCCACGGTCGCGTCTTCGGTGCGCCGATGGGCGACCCGGCGTATCGCTACTACGCCGAGTGGGAGTGGCCGGACATGGATGGGTTCAAGTCCGCGGCACGCAGCGAGGAGTTCATGGCGACCGGCAAGGATGCAATGGAGATGGGCGGGAAGTTCACCGTGATGTTCGCCGACGTTGACTGAGCCAACACATCCAAGCCCGTCTTCGCCGGACGAGCTCGGCTTCGAGTCGATCGTCTACGAGAAGGCGCCGCCACGCGCGACGATCACGCTCAACCGTCCCGAGGTGCTCAATGCATTCGACTTCCGCATGCTCCGCGAGCTCGCGCGCGCGTGCGAGGACGCTTCGTGGGACGACGAGATCCGCGT
>DAINSN010000203.1:0-4211 GCA_036741295.1 Gaiellaceae bacterium | reverse complement strand
TCTCCACGAATATGACCGCGAGCACGACCGCTGTCTGGGTGAACGGAATCTGAATTCCCAGCGCGTCGAGCTGGTCGCCGAGGAGACCGGCGCGACCGAACGCCGCGAAGAGCGCGATGCCGGCCACCGCAGGCGGCAACACCAGCGGCAGCTCGATGAGTGTGAGCACAGCGCCGCGACCGACGAAGCGGCGACGTGCGAGCAAGTACGCAGCCGGTGTTCCGATGAGTAGGACGGCGGCGTGGGCGATCGCACTCGTCTTGATGCTGACGAAGAGGGCGTCACGCGTGACGTTGTGGCCCAGGGCGCCGAGGAGATCACCGGGCGGCACACGCAGAAAGATCGCCGCGACAGGCAAGAGCAGGAAGGCGAGTGCAATCGCAGTCGCGGCCGCGACCAGCGCGGCGAAGAGTGCCCTCACTTCTTCTTCTTCGGGAGGCCGAACCCGGCCCGCGCGAGCAGCAGTCTCCCCCGTTTGGAGACGACCTGCTTCACGAAGGCGCGACCGGCAACCAGGTGCGAGCTCGTTTTCACCACCGCGAGCTCGTACCGGATCGCCGGCTGTGCCCAGTCTGGCAAGGCGATCGATTTCGTACGCGAGGCAACCGGCTTCGCGTCAGTGCGGTAAACCAGCCCTGCATCCGCTTCGCCGAGGGCGACCTTCGTCACGATGCTCTTCACGTCGGTCTCCTGGCTGACGACGTTCTTCATCACGTCCGCGGTGATGCCCAGCGTGTCCAGAATCTGGCGGGTGTAGGTCCCGATCGGGACAGTGCGGTCTCCGATCACGAGCTTGATCCCCTCGCGCCGCAGGTCGTACGCCGTGGCGATGTTCGCCGGGTTCGACTTCGGGACGAGGATGATCAGCTTGTTCGTCGCGAATACGACCGGCTTGAGCACGAAACCGTCGCGATAGAGAAGCTGTGTGTACTTCGGGCTCGCCGCCGCGTAGACGTCGACCGGCGCGCCCTGCCGGATCTGGAGGGCGAGCTGGTCGGAGCCCGCGAAGCTGTAGTGCGGCGCTGCGGCGATGTGCGGGAACACCTCGGTAAGCGACGCGGCGGCAAAGACGGTGATCGGCGTCCCTCCGGAAACGGACGCAGGCAGCGCGAGCGCGGCGACCGCCACCGCGAACAAGCGCTTCACCGCTCGACCATGACCGAGGTCGCCTTCACGACCGCGGTCGCGGACATTCCGGGCGTGAGGCCGAGACTTTCCGCCGACTCGCGGGTGATCACTGCGACGAGCCGGCCACCTTTGGTCACGTCGAGCTCGATTTCGGCGAGCAGGCCGTCGACCTTCACCTCCCGGACAACGCCCTCGAGACGGTTCCGGGCGCTGAGCGTCCTGCGATCCTCGCCGCGCAGGCGCTCGACCTCCCGCGCAGAAACGACGCGCCGGTTGGCCGGGTCACGCTGGACACGGATGCGCCCCTGTCGGTCCCAGCGACGAAGCGTGTCGAGGCTGATTCCGAGCGCGCGCGCCGCCTCACCCGCCGTGTACGTGCGTGCCACGGGGCCGCACGCTACTGCATATGCATTACCTAGGCAAGCGGGTTACGGCGCGGCGGCGTCGGCGGCATACCCCAAGTTGTTCAGCTCTTGGATGGCCGCTCTGCCTTCCTTGATCGCGTGCGTCTTGCCAAGTTGGCCCAGTGCCTGCCGTGCCTTGACGATGCTCACCCTGCGCGCTTCCTTCACTGTCTCGAGCGCGTCGGCAAGATCCCCAAACGCCTGGGCGAGGCGCTTGTTGGCGGCCCGGGCGTTTGCCGGCGGCTGCAGGCCCTTGAGCTTCTTCTCGCCGTCACGGAGCGCTTTCTGGAGGTCGGTCACAGCACCGTTGAATCCCGCGATCGTGATCACCTTGCCGAGCTGCTGTCCGGCCAGCGTGACTGCCTGACCGGTTTTCGCGAGTTGGGTCTGATACTCCGCCTTGGTCACCGGCTTGGGACTGCTGCCGCAACCCGCAAGGACGAGCACGAGTGCTGCCACACACACGGTGAAGAGACGAGCCGGGGTCATCGGCCCGCTACCCTAGCGACGCCGGGGTGCGCTGCGACGGCGGCGCTGAGAACACACCCGTGGAACCTGATCTGGTTAGAACCAGCGAAGGGAGCGAACGCATGCAGGGCACGCCACAGTGGGGAATCGAGCCGGTGCCGGAGCGCCTGCGGGTCCTCGGTCTCATGGACACGACGCTCCTCTGGACGAACCTCGGCATCTCGCTGCTGGTGCTCGTCCTGCCGGCGTACTTCGATCTGTCACTACGCGACGCGCTCGCGGCGACGCTCGTCGGGGGCGTGATCGGAAACCTGATGCTCGCTGTCGCCGCGCTCATCGGTGCCGACGCACGCGTGCCGACGATGGTGTTGCAGCGTGCGCCACTCGGACGCCGTGGCTCGTATCTGCCGACCGCGCTCAATGTGCTCCAGTGCCTGGGCTGGGCGATCTTCGAGCTGATCGTGATCGCGACCGCAGCCGGTCTGCTGTGCGACAAGCTCTTCGGCTTCAAGGGCGTCTGGATCTGGAAGCTCGTCTTCGGCGCAGTGGCGGCCGTGCTCGCACTTCTGGGCCCAATCGGATTCGTGCGCCGCTTCGTGCGCAAGTTCGCCATCTGGGCTGTCCTCGCTTCCGTGATCTATCTCGCCTGGTGGATCGCCGACGGTGGCCATGTCCACCGCATCTGGTCGGAGGGTGGGCACAAGGGATCGTTCTGGCTGGCCGTCGACACGGTCGTCGCGGTCACGGTCTCGTGGGCGCCGCTGGTAGCCGACTACACGCGGTTCTCGCGCGACCGGCGCAGCGCGTTCTTCGGCGTCGGCATCGGCTACCTCCTGCCGACGCTGTTCCAGTTCGGCTTCGGCTCCATCCTCGTCCTGTCGCGCGACGTCGACCCGAATCGTCCCGAGCTGATCCTGATCGCGATCGCCGGCGGCGGGCTGGCGGCGGCCCTTGCTCTGCTCGCCTTGACGGTCGACGAGACGGATGAAGCCTTCGCCAACGTGTACTCCGCGGCCGTCTCGACGCAGAACCTGTTCCCGCGGATCTCGCAGCGCGCTTTGATCGTCGGCGCCTCCGTGCTCGCGACCGGCGGCGCGCTCGCAATCGACATGCGCAGCTACCAGCGTTTCCTGCTGCTGCTCGGCGCAGTGTTCGTTCCTCTTCTCGGCGTGCTCGTCGCGGACTGGCTGCTCGCCGGCGCGCATTACACGCGGCGTCACGTCTTCGAAGGGCCCGCCTTCCGCCCGGCCAACATCGTCGCGTGGCTCGCGGGCTTCGGCGTCTACGAGTGGCTGTATCAGCCGACCGATCTCGGTTTCTGGAGCGGGTGGGTCAGTCATCTGCCGACGCCGTCGTACCAGGTCGGTGCCTCCGTGCCGAGCTTTGCGGTCGCCTTCCTGCTGACGGCTGCGGCTGTGACGTTAGGCTCGTCGCGTGCCGCCGCTCGCGCTCGTCGGGAACCTCTCCCGGGACGTCGTTGACGGCGGCCCGCCGCGTATCGGCGGCGCGCCGTACTACGCGGCACGTGCCTGGCGCGTACTCGGGACACGCGGCACGATCTTCACGCGTAGCGGGCCTGAAGACCGACGGGCTTACGTACGCCATGTGACCGCACTCGGATTGCCGGTCGTCTCTCTCGAGGGGACGGCGACGACATCGTTCTCCTTCCACTACGAGGGCGACACACGGATCATGACCGTCGTCCAACCGGGCGACGTCTGGACGCCGGCAGACGCCGAAGTCGTCCCACCGGGAGGTTGGATCCACGTCGCACCGCTGCTGCGGTCGGACTTCCCTGCCGAGACGCTCGGCGCGCTCGCGCGTGGACGACACCTCTCACTCGACGGCCAGGGACTGGTGCGCGCCTCCGAGCCGGGGCCGTTGCGGCTCGATGCGGACTTCGATCCGGCGATGCTCGAGCACGTGCAGATTCTCAAGTTGGCCGAGGAAGAGGCCGAGGTCGTCGGCGCGATCGACAAGCTCGGCGTTCCCGAAGTGCTGGTCACGTTCGGCGAACGCGGCTCGCGCGTGTACTACAAGGGCCGCTCGGAAGAGGTAGGAGCGTGGCCGGTCGCGGTCGACCCGACGGGCTCAGGCGACGCCTTCTCTGCTGCCTACCTCGCAGGCAGGTCTCAGGGCATGGCTCCGGTGGCGGCGGCGCGGCAGGCGACCGGCGTCGTCGGAGCGCTGCTGACCGGACGGCTGACATGA
>DAINSN010000202.1:0-4231 GCA_036741295.1 Gaiellaceae bacterium | reverse complement strand
CGCAGCTGAAGGAGATGGACGAGGTCAACCCGGAGTTCCCGCGCACCGACGTCGCGCTGGTGATCGGCGCGAACGACGTCACGAATCCCGCCGCGCGGAAATCGCCTGGGAGCCCGATCTACGGCATGCCGATCCTCGACGTCGACCGCGCCGCGCACATCGTCGTGCTGAAGCGCGGGATGAGCCCGGGCTTCGCGGGGATCGACAACGAGCTGTACGTCGACCCGAAGACCGTGATGCTCTTCGGCGACGCGAAGGAGTCGGTCGCGAACCTGATCGCGAGCGTCAAGGCTCTCTAGACGATGATCCCGGTCTTCAGCGCCGAGCACGTTCTCGCCGCGGTCCCTCCGGAGCGCGCCCTCGAGGCGGTTCGTGACGCGTTCGTCGCCTACGCCCGGGGCGAGTGGACGATGCCGCCCAAGGTCTACGTCCCCGCCTACCCTGCGGGGGACTTCCGCGCAATGCCGGCCCTCGGGGGAGGACACGCGCTGCTGAAGTGGGTGACTTCGTACCCGGGTAATCCAGCCGCCGGCCTCCCGACCGTCATGGGCGTCGTGCTCGTCTCCGACGCTTCGAACGGCGTTCTCCGCGCCGTCCTCGACGCTGGCGCCGTCACCGCCCTGCGAACCGGCGCCGCCGCCGTGCTCGCGGCCGAGACCCTTGGTCGTCGGGACGCAGCGACCGCGGCCGTCATCGGCGCCGGCGTGAACGGGCAGGCGGCGGCGCGGACGTTCCTCGCCCGCGGCCGGGACGTCATGCTCTGGGACGTCGACGAGCAGCGCGCCGCACAGGCCGCGGAAGAGCTTGGTGCACGCGTCGCTGCGAGCGAAGAAGAAGCTCTGGCGGCCGATCTGCTCGTGACGGTCACGCCCGGCCGCGAGATCGTGCTCGGCGCGGGCTCCTTGCAGCCGGGCCAGCACGCGAGCCTGATGGGCGCCGACGGCCCGGGGAAGGCCGAGATCGCTGTGGAGGAGCTCCGCCGCGTGCGCGTCTTCTGCGACGACTGGGAGCAGGCGAGCCACAACGGCGACCTCGTCCACGCGGTCGAGGCGGGGGTGCTCGAGCGCGGGGACGTAACCCAGCTGGGAGACGTCCTGGCGGGAACAGATGCAGGACGCGACTCCGATGAAGAGATCACGATCTTCGATTCGACGGGCCTCGCGATCCAGGACCTCGCGATCGCGCTGGCGGCGCTCGAGCGGAACCACCTCGACGTCCCTCTGCTTGACCTTTAGTTGCGGTCGGAGTCTCGGCGTCGAAGGTAGACAGCAGCTGCGACCCTGTCGGCAACAGCATCGCAGCTCTCGTGTTCCCAGCCTCGCACTACGTCCCATCCCGCATGCCGGAGAAGCGTGTTGTTGCGGACATCCCGCTCGACGTTCTTCGCGATCTTGGCGGCCCAGTAAGGCCCGTTCCGGCGTGCCCGCATCCCGTGATCTGGACAGCCGTGCCAGGCACAACCGTCAAGAAAGGCAGCGACCCTCTCGGTCGGAAAGACAATGTCCGCCTCGCAGCGCAAGCCGACCAGCGGGCGGCAGTTCTTGCGAAATCGAAGGCCACGCCGATGTAGTTCAGACCGTAGTGCGCGCTCGGGCGCCGTGTCCCTCTGGTTCCCCCGCATGACCGCTCGGACAGCCTCCGAGGTTGACGCGAAGTCGGGCCGGGTGTCCTTTAAGGCCGCGTACACGCGGGCCCAGGCTACAAGAGCCGGGCCACTGCGTGTCATGCCCTGTCCGCCTCTACACTGATCGGCCGTGGACCGGGTCGGGGTTATCGACGGTGTTGCGACAGAGATCGCCGAATTCATCGAGCGCAGGCGAGCGCGGCTCCTTGACACCGTGCACAGCACGGTGGCGATCAACCCTTTTCTGACCCCACTCGCGGCCGCGCTCAACGGCTTCGAATCGGTGACCGAGACTGCGCTGTTCTTCGCTACGGGGCATCTCCTCGACGGGCATCAGACCGGGTTCGGGAAGCTCGTGGACGAGCGGATCCTCCCCAACGTTTTCGGCACGACCAAGCTGAGCGGGCCATACCGCCAGTCGACGCCGCCATACTCCGCACCGATGTTCGGGGTTATCGACCACTTGGTCGAAAAGCCCGGCGGACAGGACTTGCTGCCTCTCAAGGCTGGCCGGTGGAGCATCCAGCTGGGGCAGGCGCTGAACATGAACGACGGATTCGCCAGACTCATCGCAGCCCGGGAGGCCGGAGAGGTCGACTTCGACCGGATTGTCATCGGCGTCCTCTACGGGACGGAAGCCACACTCACAGACAAGTTCTGGATCGCCCGCGGGGTAATCCGCCATGGGCGCGCACACGACATCGTCGATGTCAGCGAGCACGTCGACGTCCGCGCAGGAAAGGAGTTCTGGTCGTGGCTGAACGGCGGCGAACCCGAAACGCAGGAGTGGGTGCTAGAGGGCGTCTTCGAGGGTATGCGTCGGTCTCAGGATGAGCTGGGCTCGGCGGCTGAGGCTGTCGCCGCCTACCAGGAGTCGTTCGAGTTGCAGCTCGCTCGCCACAAGGACGACGCGGGTGACGTCGACTGGTTCGCGCTCCTGCGCGACATCAACGGCTAGACCTCGAGGGCAAGCTGGTTGCCGCGCCCGGCGACGTAGTTGTGACTCCCGGCGAGCGCCTCGCCGTTCCGCCAGAAGCTCCTCGTCCTCACGTGCGGCCGCAGGTGAACGATCTCACTCGGTTTGGTCGGCTTCGCCTCGACTGCGCAAGCATCGTCGATTCGATGTAGCAGGGCTTTGATCGCCTCTCCCGCGACGCTCCCGAGCCTCACCGGAACGGCGTTCCCAATTTGACGCATCTTCTCCGTCGCGTTCCCTACGAAGTGCCAGCCGGGCGGGAACTCCTGGACCGCCGCAGACTCACCCACCGTCAGCGCGCGGAGCTCGGTCGGGTGGCACATGCTCGTCGCAGCGTGGTTAGGCATCGTCTGGATCGTCGGGCACGGAAAGTCGAACGAGAGCTTCCGCCAAGTCGAGCTCCTGCCGCCTGACAGGTAGTACTGCTTGCCCATGGCCTCCTTCTGGACATCCTGTGGGAGGCTGCGCCAGTTGCCGCCCGGCGGGACGAGCGCTAGGTACCCCAGCTTGCGCTCACTGAAGTCCAGGCAGTCGGGGTCTGGGTCGAGGAAGCCGTCGCCGATGATGTCTCCTAGTGTGCTGAAGGGAGGTAGTCTGTCCTGCGGCCTGTTGCTGTGCCGTGGCTCCGGAAACGTGTTTTCGACGTTGAACTTGTTACCGATCAAAATCACGCGCTCACGCAGCTGCGGCGCGCCGTAGTTGACCGCGTTCACGACGAAGCAATCGACTCGGTAGCCAATCGCCCGGAAGGCCCGGAAAACCTTCCGCAGGAGGGAGCCGTGTGCAGCCTCCTCGGCGCTTGCCCTATCGCCGTTCGTACGCACGCCCTTGGGAAGCAGCGGCATCGAGTGGAGGCCTCGAACATTTTCCATGGCGAAGGTCATGGGGCGCAGTTCGTCGACCATCCTGACGAACTCGAAGATCAACTGGCCGCGCTCGTCGGCGATACCACGCCGCTGTCCGAAGATCGCGAAGGCCTGACAGGGTGGCCCACCAGCCAGCAGCGGCAGGTTCTGGAGGCTTGAGCCCGCAGCCTCCTCAAAGTCCTTGGCGCTTAGCTGCTCGATCGGGCGGTCTAGGAGGGGAAGCTCTGGTCGGTTGAGACGGATTGCCTCTACGGCTGGCGGATCGATCTCGTTACAGACGACGGGCACGAAGCCCTGTTCCTCCAACCCCAGGTCAAGGCCCATTGCGCCACTGAAGAGGGATACGAACAGACGATCGGTCACAACTGGGCATGGTACGCGGCAATGGGGACGGACAAGATCTACTCCAGATCTTGCTCTAGACGAGGCGCGAGGGATCGAAGAGCTCGAGCTCGAGCTGTGGGTTTCCCAAGAGCGCCCGCGCGACGAGATCTCCGCACGCGAAGCCGAGCACGTTGCCGTGGCCCGAGTAGCCGGTCGCGACCCAGACGCGATCGCGGCCGGACAGCGGTCCCGCAAGCGGATACTCGTCCGGCGTCCGGCCCCAGATGCCGGCCCACCGCGCCTCGACCGCCGGGGCGAAGCCGATGAGCTCGCATGCGAAGGACTCCAGCGCCGCCTGGATTGGCGGGCTCGTCGCCTCCTCGGCGGTGAACTCCGCCTCGAGTGTGGTGTCGCGACGGCCTCCGAGGACGAGCCGGCGAT
>DAINSN010000201.1:0-4237 GCA_036741295.1 Gaiellaceae bacterium | reverse complement strand
CTGTACCACCGTGTGAGCTGGTCGCCGCGCTGGCGCCCGTGGCTGCGCCGGCTCGACCACGCAATGATCTACGTGCTGATCGCCGGGACGTACACGCCGTTCGCTCTCCTCGTCCTCTCCGGCGCCTGGCGGACGACCGTGCTTGCGGTGGTGTGGTCCGGCGCTGCGCTAGCGATGTCGTTGCGGTTCGCTTGGGTCGACGCGCCGAAATGGATCTCGGTCTTCTTCGGCATGGCCCTCGGCTGGGTCGGCGTCGTCGTCTTTCCGCAACTGATGAAGGTGGGCGCGGGGGCTATCCTCCTCCTCGTCGCGGGCGGACTCCTCTACAGCGGCGGCGCGATCGTGTACGCGATCCAGCGCCCAGACCCAGCGCCGGCGACGTTCGGCTACCACGAGATCTTCCACGTCCTCGTCGCCGGCGCGGTCGTGTGTCAGTACTGCGCGATCGCCTTCTTCGTGCTCCCGCACTGAGCGCCGAGGGCGCGGAGGCAATGGGACTCGCATGCAGCTTGGCTGGCTCGCGGGAGCGCTGGAACGTTGGATTTCAGAGGATCGCAGCTCCGTGTGCGGGGCAGACACTCCCTGCACGACGCGTTACCTGTTTGCGCCGACCGCTACCCAGACGCTACCTGCTCCGGCGGCGACTCCAACCGGTTGTTCGGCGAGGCTGATTCGCGCGGCCACGCGATTCTTGGCCGGGTCGACCCGTACGAGCGAGCGATCGTCGATTACCCAGAGCGACCCCTCACCGTAGGTGGCGCCGAGCGGGCCGCGAAAACGGCCGTCGATCGTTGTCTCGACGATGTTGGTGTGGGGATCAATTCGGAAGATGTTGCTGGATGCCTGCGGGCATCGGCGGGGTCTGCATGGCGCGGGCGGCACGTAGGCGTTCGCTGTCCAAACACCAGGCGGGCCAACCGCGATCGCTTGCGCACTGGGCGAGGGCCCGCTCGCTGTCGAACCGAGAGAAATCGTCACCGGCTGCGAACCACGAGTCGCCGTGATCCGCTCGACACCATCGCCGGTGAGGACCCAGGCCGCCCCGTCTCCCGCCGCCACGCCGTAGGCATCTCGGAAATGCCATTTACCGGCGACCGCTGAGCGCATCGTGTCGATTCGCGTCACGGCTCCGGGGGGATCGACGACCCAAACATTCCTTTGGGTCGCCGCAATCGCATCGTCGAATTCGTTGCTGAGCGCCTCACGCGTCTCGATGGTCTTCTGCAGGTAGCCGTGCCGCGGATCGACGCGCAGGACGGCCGCGTCGCCGGCAAACGGATCTTGTGCGCCCCCCTGCCGAACGAGGTAAGGCATCCAGACGGCGCCGGCGCCAAACGCGACATTTGCGGGAGCGCCGGGGAGCGCGATCGTCTTCACGATGGTCCTTCGCTTTGCGTCGACGCGGAAGAGCGTCCGATCCTCGGTGCTCGTTACCCAGACTGAACCCCCGCCGACTGCGACGCTGTTCGGTATCGCATGAAGGGGCACGTCGCCGACGATCCGGTTCGTAGCGGGATCGACGATCGCGAGGGAATCGGGAGCGACTGAGACCCGCCTGCCGCCCCGGGTTTGGACTAGTGCGACCGCGGCGGCTGCGACGGCGGCCACGAGCGCAGCCACACCGAAGGCGTAGGCGCGTCGTGCCACCGGCAAGCGCCGAAGCCGCGTGGCAGCACCCAGCGCGTCGTCCTGTCGGAGGATCGCCTGCTCGAGCTGCTGTAGCTCACGGCTCGGCTCGAGCCCGAGCTCGTCTATCAGCATCTGTCTGGCGTTCCTGTAGATCTCGAGCGCCTCGGCCTGGCGGCCAGTTCGGTAGAGCGCCAGCATCAGCTGGGCGCGAAGTCGCTCGCGGAGTGGGTGGTCGCGGATGAGGCGCAGCAACTCGGGGACGAGCTCCGCCTCGCGGCCGCCGGCAAGGTCGGCGTCGATCCTCGCCTCGAGCGCGCTGAGTCGAAGTTCCTCAAGCCTTGCGATCTCGCTCTGCGCAAACGATTCGTACGCCACGTCCGCGAGCGGTGGACCGCGCCAAAGCGCAAGCGCCGCACGCAGAACCTCAGCGGCGCGGCGAGGCTCACCGCGTCGGAGGAAGTCGTGCCCTTCCTCGGCAAGGCGATCGAAGCGGTCTATGTCCGCGGCGATACGGAGCTCGTAGCCGCCGGCTCGCGACTCGATCGCATCGGCTCCTAGCGCCTTTCGAAGCTGGGAGATGTAGACCTGGATGCTCTTGCCGGCCGCAGCCGGTGGCCGGCCGGCCCAAAGCTCTTCGATCAGCCGCTCGGTCGAGACGACCTCGTAGCGGTGCAGGGCTAGCAAGGCGAGAAGCGCGCGCTGCTTCGGCGGCCCAAGGTCGAGCGATTGTCCGTCTTTGCCGGCCTCGAGTGGGCCGAGGATGCGAATCTCCATACGCGGAGCCGGGCTGACCGTAGCACGGAGTTCCTCGGGAGACGACTCCTCGCTCTTTACCGGCTGTTAGGTCCAGCTCGAGCTGTCTTAACCGGCCGCCAGGGCCGACGGCGCACCGTGGTGTCCCAGATCCCCGACGGGAGGACCCATGATCGAGACGTACCGCATGCTGGGCCGGGAGCGACAGGCCGACCTCGAGCGCGAGGCTGAGAGGCTGCATCGCGCCGCCCCTTTCAGACGCCAACGGCGTCACGTGGCTAGGGCTTTAGTCGCTCCGCTGGCGATCACGGTCGCGCTGCTGCTTGTCTGGCTGTTCGCCGCCGCGGCCTCGCTCTCGGCAGCGGCGGTGACCGGCGACCGGCACCCGCCCACGGCGCCTCGCGTCGCAGGGCCGCGCGTCACGACCAACCCGGCGTCGAGCTACCGCTTCTCCGCGCACGACAACAGCACTTCCGTGGGACGGCTCCGCTTTCGCTGCGCATTCGACTCACCGACGCTCCGCCCGTGCCCGCGCCTCTACCGGGCGCAGTTGGCGCTGGGCCAGCACGTCCTGCGCGTCCAGGCGCTCGATCGTGCCGGCAACCAGAGCCGCACCACGATCGTGCAGGTCCTGGTCGAGCCTGCGCCTTCGCCGGCGCATGTGCTCGCCAGCATCTCGGTCGCGGACCCCGGTTTCATGACCTTCGCCGCCGATGGCTCGCTCTGGGTCAACCGAGCGTCGGACAGCCCGACGGGAACGGTCTCCCGGATCGATCCCACGACGAATCAGGTCACCGCCACGGTCAAGGTCAGCCAAGCCGGCTCCGAAACAGGCGGCGGCTGCGACATCGGCTTCGGCTTCGGCTCGGTCTGGGTCGTCAATTACGGAGTCTCAAGCGTTTCGCGGATCGACCCGGCGACAAAAACGGTGCTCGCCACCATTCCGACCGAGACCGGGACGGGGTCAGCGCCCTGCGGCCTGGCGATCACGCCACAGGCCGTCTGGGTCGCAAAACACGAGCCCGTCGGCTCGATCGTCAAGATCGACCCCAGCAGCAACCGCATCGCCGACGAGATCCCTGTCGGGATGGCGTCCCCGGTCGGAGGTCCGCCCTTCATCGTGGCTGCAGACGGCAGCGTATGGGGCAACGGTCCCGGCGAGATCGTCCGCCTCGACCCGGTCAGCGATCAGGTGCTCGCCCAAATCTCACCCTGCCTCGGCGCCGGGGGATTCAAGATGGCGACAGACGGCGTCGCGCTGTGGGCCTCCAATTGTGACTCCGGCCTGGGAGGGATCAGCCGAGTCGATCCGGCCACCAACACGATCAAGACGGTCGTGCCCGCGAGTGCGCTCGCGGCCTACATCACTCGCAGTGGCGGGTCCGTTGCATACGGCGTCGGCCTCACCTTCGGTGGCGGGATCCTGTGGGCCGCCGGCCAATGCGGCAGCTCGGTCTGCGTGCTCGGGATCGACCCCACCACCAACGCGATCGTCAAAGCATCCACCGTCCCGCTCACGCAAGGGGCGGGCCTCTCCTACGGCGACGGGTCGCTGTGGCTCAGAAGCGGAAACAGCGTGCTGCGAATCGACCCAGGCTCCTAATCGGGGTGATCGAGAGGATCCTGAGAGAGAAGACGCAGCAGTTGAGGGCGTCGATTCGGCCCTGAAGCCCGGGCTTGGGTCGACGGTAACGTACGACCGAGGCGCTTTTGTCCCTGCCGTTGAGGACCGGCGAGCGGCCACTCGCGGGGATCCTGAGCCCTCGACTCTCTTATCCCGCGCGGAGGCTATCCTCCGTTCGCCTGGCCCCCATCGACTAGCGGCCTAGGTCCCCACCCTTTCAAGGTGGTAACA
>DAINSN010000200.1:0-4256 GCA_036741295.1 Gaiellaceae bacterium | reverse complement strand
CATCCGCACACATGGGTTACGTCCGGCGACTCTCCCCGCTCGACTCCACGTACACGAAGGAGCGCGCGACCGCTGTCTGCCTGGCGACGCTGACGGCCCTCGGTTTCGACCTCGCCGGGGACACCAACATTCGCCTCGACCTGGACGACCGGCCGCAGAAGTCTCCGCGTGCTTGCGTGATCGCGTCCGATCCGCCGCACGTCGTGCACCTGATCACGCGAGCGCAGGGCGGGCTGCACGACTATCAGGCCTTCCTGCATGAGGCCGGCCACGCCCTCCACTACGCGGGCGTCGATCCGAATCTGCCCTACACCTTCCGCAGACTGTCTCGCGATCATGCGCTGACCGAGATCTACTCGTACATCTGCGAGGCGATCACGCGCGAGCCGGCCTGGCACGCCGAGCACTTCGGCCTGTCGGACGAGGAGGCGAGCAGAAATGCGGAGGCGACGGTCTTCCTCGAGGCGCTCCTCTTCCGGCGCTACACGGCGAAACTCCAGTTCGAGCTCGACTTCTGGTCGAACTTCGATCAGGCCGGGCTGACGAGCGACGACTACTCGCAGCGGCTGACCGCCGCGACCGGCATTCGCTATCCGAGCGATGGTCACCTTGCGGACATGGATCCCGGCTTCTATTCGGCGGACTACCTGCGCGCCTGGATCCGCCACGCCCAGTTGCGCACCCACCTCTTCGCCGAGGTCGGTGAGGATTGGTGGCGAAGCCCGAAGACCGGAGAGCTACTGCGGGATCTCTTCGCCGAGGGGACGAGGCCTTCCAGTGAGCAGATCGCAACGCGGCTCGGCTTCGACCCCTACGACACGGCCCCGCTCGTCGCCGAGCTGACTCAGTAATACGTGCGCTCCGTCGCGTACGACCACTTCTACGCGTACGACGAGCTGACCGACACGCTGCGCACGTGGTCGGAGGAAGCGCCGAACTTCTGCGCGCTCGAGTCAATCGGCCAGTCGTATGAAGGCCGTGACATCTGGCTCGTCACGGTGACGAACACCGAGACTGGCTCTCATCGCGACAAGCCGGGATTCCTGATCGAAGCCAACATCCACTCGATGGAGTGGACCGGCTGCACGGCCGCGCTCCACCTCATCCACCGGCTCCTGATCGGGCACGGCAAGGACGACCTCGTGACGCGGGCGCTCGACACGCGTGTCTTCTACGTCATCCCGCGGCTGAATCCCGACGGCGCCGAGCGCGGCCTCGAGGAGCGGCGTTTCATCCGCTCGAGCGTGCGGCCGTACCCACGGGAAGACCAGGAGGACGGCCTCCGAGACGAGGACGTCGACGGTGACGGGCGTGTGCTCTCTATGCGCGTCGAGGACCCGACCGGCGCCTGGCGCCCTCATCCCGAAGAGCGCAAGCTGCTCGTCCGCCGCGAGCCCGTCGACTCGCCGGAGGACGGGCCGTTCTACCGGCTGCTGTCGGAAGGTCGGATCGAGAACTACGACGGCGTCACGATCAAGATTCCGCCTCCGCTCGAAGGGCTCGATCTGAACCGCAACTTCCCGGCGGAGTGGGTGCCCGAGCACGAGCAGCGCGGCGCGGGCTCGTACCCGACCTCCGAGCCGGAAGTGCGCGCCATGGTGCAGGCGGTCACCGAGCGCCCCAACATCACCGGCCACATCGCTTACCACACGTTCAGCGGTGTTCACCTGCGCCCGTACGCGGGCCGCCCCGACGACGACTTTCCGACGCCGGACCTGCGCGCTTACAAGCTGATCGGTGAGCGTGGCACGGAATTGACGGGCTATCCCGCCGTGTCGGTCTTCCACGACTTCAAGTACGACCCGAAGCAGACGATCAAGGGAGGCGCACACGACTGGATGTACGACCATCTGGGCGTCTTCTCCTGGACCACCGAGTTCTGGAGCCCTCAGCGCCAGGCCGGGGTGTCCGACTACCACTTGACCGACTGGATCAGAGAGCACCCGGTCGAGGACGACCTCAAGCTGATCGAGTGGGCGAAGAAGAACTACCCGGACGCGTACGTCGACTGGTACGAGTTCGACCATCCCGAACTCGGCAAGGTGGAGCTCGGCGGCTGGGACATCATCAACTACTGGTTCAACGTTCCCTTCGACCGGCTGGAGGACGAGGTTGCGCCGCACTCCGAGTGGGCGCTCTTCCACCTCCTCGTCTCGCCGTTGCTCGAGGCACGGTCGCTCGACGTCGAGAAGCTCGGGGAGACCTCGTTCCTTGTCCGCCTTGTCTTGCAAAACTCCGGCTGGCTGCCGACGAACGTGACGGAGAAAGCGGTGGAACGGAAAGCCGTGCGCGAGCTAGAGGTGGAGCTCGACCTGCCGGATGGTGCTCGGCTCGTCGGCGGTGACGTCAAGACCGAGGCCGGACAGCTGAAGGGCCGCGCCGATAAGCGCTCCACCACGTGGTGGGCGAACGACGAATCGACGGGCGACCTCGCCAAGCTCGAGTGGGTCGTCGAAGCGCCGGCAGGAACGGAGATCGGCATCGAAGCCCGGCATCCCCGCGCGGGCACCGTGCGGCGCAGAGTCAAGCTCCAGTAACGCGAAGAGCGCCGGCCTATGGCCGGCGCTCTTCTTTGAAGCTGTTCGTGCTGGAGAAGTCTTACTCGCTGTATGAGGCCATCGACGCCATCATGCTGTCGACGTTGCTTGACCAGCTTGCTTCGCTCCAGCTCGCCGCGGCCCAGCTGGCGGCGCTCCAGCTCGCCTCAGCCCAGCTCGCCTCAGCCCAGCTCGCCTGCGCCCAGGAGGCGCCGGTTTGGAGATACGAGGCCCAGCTTGCCGCGTTGAACGTGGGCACGCCGGTGAGGGGATCGTTGCTTACGAACTGGTAAAGGCCGAGGTTCGGATTCGGCGGACTGTCGATCGTCGAGGCCACGCCAGCATCTACTTCGCCGACGCCGCCGGCGTTCCCTGTGACGTTGGGGAGATAGTTCGCGGCGAGCATCAGCGCACCCTTGACCTGGTCCGGGGTCCACCCGGGATGCCGAGCCAGGATCTGGGCCGCAGCGGCTGAGACGACCGGCGTCGAGAACGACGTGCCGGACATCCACATGTACCCAGGGGCCACGATCCGATCAGGGGCCGTCTGCGCAAGTGTGCTGTCCATCGGAACCGGCGCGATCATGTAGCGGCCGGGAGCCGAGATGTCCGGCTTCGCGAAGCCGTCCATCGTCTTCCCGTACGCCGACCACGACGGAACCGTGTCGTCGCTCGGGTCGGACGTCACGTTCTGATCGAGCGCGCCGACCGTGATCACGAACGGATCGTTGCCCGGGGCATAGGACATGTTGACCGGACCGCCGTTGCCGTGGTTGCCCGCGGCTGCGACGACCACGATTCCCTTGAGCCAGAGTGCCTCAACGGCCCTGTCGAGCGGATCGATCCGAATGGTCGTGTCGCTCGCACCGGCCAGCGAGAGGTTGACGACGCGGATGTTGTACTCGTGCGCGTGCGCCAGGATCCAGTCGGCGGCCGCAACGACGTCGCTCGTCCTCGACTCGCCGTTGGCATTCGCCGTGCGGATCGAAACGATTGGAGCGTTCTGAGCGCCGCCCGGATACAAGCCCGCACCGGCGGCGACCCCGGCAACCATCGTGCCGTGGCCCTCCGCATCGTCTGCGGTATCGGTGCAGAGCGAGCAGATGCTCACGCTGGCGACGAGGCGATTCCCGAAATCGCTTCGGCTCTGAACGCCCGAGTCGACGATCGCGATCCCCGGTGCCTGCGGGGCAGGTCCGGTGATCTCGCCGGTCGCGGGATCGAACGCGTTCTGGAGGATCGACAGGTCGGTCGAGTCCATCCACATAGTCGAGTCCTGGTAAGCGGCCGAGTTCACAGGCGCATTGCGCGTGATCGCGACGATGTGGGGGTTACGGGACAGCTTCAGCAGGTCCTTGCCGCTGATGCTTGCCTGAACGCCGGCGATGCTCATGAAACGCCGCATCGCCTTGCCGTTCCCCTTGCTGACTTCAGAGGAGACGTCTGAGCTCGACGAGCCCTTGTCGCCCTGGACGATGACGTCGAAAGTCTGGAGCGGGTTCGCCGCAGCCTTTGCAAGCAGGCTCGGCGGGACGAAGGCGCCCTTGTCGTTGCCCGAGTTGCCCGGCGAGGCGCTGCCTGCAACGGGGACGACGAGCATGGCGGCGAGCGCGAGGGTGATCCAGCCGCGCTTTCCGCTGCCCCAGAGAGCATTCGAGCGAGACTCGCCGCGCCGTCCCCATAGCGCGTTTGCCCGGACGCCTCTACGAATCGTTCGGT
>DAINSN010000199.1:0-4304 GCA_036741295.1 Gaiellaceae bacterium | reverse complement strand
GTGTTCGCCTGCGGGATGTCGAGGCCCGACTCGATGATCGTCGTCGAGACGAGCACGTCCGCGTCGCCGCGCAGGAAGGCGTGCATCTTCTCCTCCAGCTCCCGTTCGCGCATCTGGCCGTGCGCGGCAAGGAAGCGGAGATTCGGTGCGAGCTGTTGCAGCTTCTCCAACACCTCGTCGATCGTTTCGACGCGGTTGTGGAGGTAGAAGGCCTGGCCGCCACGCTCGACCTCGCGCTCGAGGGCGAGCTTGATCGCTTCCTCGTCGTACTCGCCGACCGTCGTGCGGATGGGACGGCGGCCCTCCGGCGGCGTCTCGATGATCGAGATGTCGCGCAGCCCGGAGAGCGACATGTGCAGCGTGCGCGGAATCGGCGTCGCACTCAACGTCAGCACGTCGACTTCGAGCCGCAGCGCACGCAGCAGCTCTTTTTGGGCGACGCCGAAACGCTGCTCCTCGTCGAGGATGACGAGCCCCAGCTCTTTCGGGATGACATCGCGGCTGAGGACCCGGTGCGTGCCGATCAAGACATCGACCTTGCCGTCCTTGAAGTCCGCGAGGACCTGCTTGACCTCCCGCGGCGGCCGGAAGCGCGAGACCATCTCGACACGAACAGGGAAATCGCGGTAGCGGTCGCGGAACGTGTTCCAGTGCTGCTCGGCAAGAATCGTCGTCGGCGCCAGCATCAGCGCCTGCTTGCCGTTGACGGCGACGGCGAACGCAGCGCGGATCGCGACCTCCGTCTTGCCAAAGCCGACGTCGCCGCACACGAGGCGATCCATGGGACGGGGAGCCTCCAGGTCTTCCTTCACCGCTTCGATCGCAGCCTGCTGGTCCGGTGTCTCTCGGTACGGGAATTCCGCTTCGAGCCGCTCCAGGTACTCGTGGCGCAGGTCGTACGCAAAGCCCGGCGCCTGTTGCCGCTGCGCGTACAGCGCAAGCAGTTCGCCGGCGAGCTCGCGCACCGACTCCCGCGCACGGTTCTTGAGGTTGTCCCACGCCTTGCCGCCGAGCTTCGAGAGCGCCGGCGCGGAGTTGTCCGCGCCGATGTAGCGCGAGACCTTGCCGAGCTGCTCGTGCGGGACGTACAGCCGGTCGTCGCCCCGGAAGCCGAGGAAGAGGTAGTCACGCGTGACACCCGCGACCTCCTTCGTCTCGAAGCCGAGCAGCTTCCCGACGCCGTGGTCCTCGTGGACGACGAAATCGCCGCTGCGGAGATCCGCGAACGACTGCAGGGCCCGCCCGCCAACTCGCCGCTCACGCGGCGGCCGCTTGCGGAAGACCTGCGTGTCGGGCAGCAGGACGAGGCCGAGATCGCGCCACACGAAGCCGCGTCGTGCAGGCGTGACGGCAAACATGAGCCCCGCTTCGCGCGGCAGCTCTTCTCCCTCGGCAATCACGCGCGTTTCGATGCGGCGTAGGAGGTTCTGCTGCCGAAGCGCTTCGCCGAGGTGTGGGAAGGCGACGACAACGCGCTGCCCTGAGCGCACGAACGCGCCCAGCTCGTTCTCCGCTTCCGCCAGCCCACGCGCTACGAGGGCCGGCCGCTGCGCTTCGAAGGCGAACGGCTGGCCTGCCGGAAGCGTGTCGAGGAGCGCCGCCTTGCCGAACGGCACCGGCTCGAGTCCCTCTTCCTCCCACACCGTCCGGACCTGGTCGGGCTGCCACACGAGATCGGGACCGCCCGGCACAGGCCGGACCAGATCGGTCGGGACCGGGATCGCCTTGCCGTCGTCGACGAGCGTCGGCTCGACCAGATCGACGCGGCGCTCGGCGGCTGGATAAATGACTGCCGCCTCGACCGGATGCAGTGCGCGCTGCGTGAACGGGGAAAACGCGCGCATCTGCTCGATCTCGTCGCCCCAGAACTCGATGCGAAGCGGCTCCCGGCCCGTCGTCGGGAAGACGTCGACCAGGCCGCCGCGAACGGCGAACTGGCCGCGTTCGTCGGCGCGCTCCACACGTTCGTAGCCCGCGAGCGCGAGCGTCTCGGAGAGCCCCTCGAGGCTGACCCCCTCGCCCGGAGCGATCCGGATGGGTCGCGGACGAGTGTTTTGCGGGGGCATCGGCTCCGCGAGCGCAGCGGCCGAAGCGGCCACGAGCCCGCCTGCCGCGAGCACGTCGAGCGCGCGTGCGCGCTCACCGACGAGGTGCGGCGCGGGCTCGAGACCGGAGCCCCAGTGGACACCCCGGCTCGGCAGCATCGCGACCCGTTCGTCGCCGAGGAACCACGCGGCGCCCTCGGCGGCGTCGCGCGCGTCCTGATCCTCCGGCGCTAAGAGAACGAGCGGGCGGTCGAGCTCCTCGTAGAGCGAGGCGAGCAGCAGCGGCAGCGCCGGCTCGGAGACCCGGGCAGGCGCCGGAAACGCCTCGGCAAAGCCTTTGAGGCGTTCTGTCGCGCGGAGCTCCGCAACGAACGGATGGAGGATCGACTGGTCCATGACGAAAGGCCGGACCCCGCGGGTTCGGCCTTTCGATGTTAGCCGTGCCGACAGTGCTAGAGGTGGTCGACGGAGCGCTTCTTCGCGACAAACCCGGGTCGCGCACGACACTCCTCGGGAACCTCGACACCGAATCGGTCGGACAGCCGCTGCACGTCCTGCCAGTCGACGTCGTCGAACTCTTGATACACGTGCCAGCTCACCTGGAGCTCCGGGGTGATGCATGGAACGTCGACGCCGCCGATCCGCCCTCTGCCGAGCAGCCCTTCGCGGGGCCACCGATGCGGATCGCCGCCCGAGCTGTTGGGCTGCCACCCGTCGCCGCGTTCGTCGAACTTCAACGGATGGCAATCGACCTTGCGTCCTGAGGCGTCACGAAGGACGAAGCTCGCCGGCCATTCGTCATCCGAGCGCTCGAACTCGGCAAGTGTTTCGCAGATCCGGTCGGCGTCCTCGATCCGAACTCCGAGATCCAGGTCGTCGTGAGCACGCGTCTGCTCCCCAAGCAGAGCGTCGACTCCCCAGCCCCCTTCGACCCACACATCGATATCTACGCGGTGCAGACGTTCCAGGACGCCGATGACGTCCTGCGCGTTCAGTTGAACTGCGCCTGCACGCGGTCGAGCCCTTCGGCATCGAGTTTCTCGACGGCGTCGGCTGCCCGCGCGACGAGCGTGTCCGCATCCTCTTCAGCGGTGAAATTCGAGAGCAAGTAGTCCGCGCCCTTGCGCGGATCGCCCCGCCCGGGCCGCCCGACGCCCACGCGTAGGCGGAGGAAGTCCGGCGTCTTGAGATGCGCCGCGACCGAGCGGAGCCCGTTGTGGCCTGCCAGGCCGCCACCGCTGCGGGCCTGCAATCGTCCCAGTTCGAGATCCAGCTCGTCGTGGACGACGAGGATCGCGTCGGGCTCGAGCTTGAAGAAGCGCGCCGCGGCACCGACGGACCTGCCCGACTCGTTCATGAACGTCTCGGGCTTCAGCAGCCCGACGCGGTGGCCGTCCAGGCGCAGTTCCGCGAGCTGGCCGGAGAACTTGCCCTTCCATGACGCGCCGTGCCTACGCGCGAGCTCCTCGACCACCATCCAGCCCACGTTGTGGCGATTGCCGGCGTACTCGCGCCCCGGATTCCCGAGGCCGACGACGAGCAACTCGAGCGACGAGGCCCGGTCGCCTCGACGCCACGGGAGGCGCATTAGCCTTCGGAGGTGCTGGGCTCGCCCTGCTCGCCCGAGCCTGCTTCGCCTGCGGCCGCGCCCTCGCCTTCGGCGCCCTCCGGGGCTTCCTCGCCCTCCGCCAGTTCCTCGCCCTCCGCAAGCTCCTCGGGCTCCGGCTCGACTTCCCGGATCGGGAGGCCGACGCTCGCGAGAACTGTTTCCTCCGGATCGTCGAGGTAGGTGACGCCCTCGATCGGCGCCAGGTCGGCCAGGCGGAGGGTGTCGCCGATCGCCATGCCGCTGACGTCGAGGTCGATGTGCTCCGGAATCTCCATCGGCAGGGCCTCGACATTGATCTCGCGCTGCACCTGTGAGAGCACGCCGCCCTCCTTCGCGCCGACGGGCTCGCCGATCAGCTGGACGTTGACGCTCGCCTGGATCGGCTGGTCGAGCCGTACCTCCTGGAGATCGATGTGCGAGATGTGGCCGCGGATCGGATCCTGCTGGTAGTCCTTGAGGATCGAGGCGTGCGTCGTCGCCTGGCCCTCGAGGACGACGTCGAGGATTGCGTGAAGGCCGCCCGCACCGGTCAGCACACGACGGAGATCGCGCTCGGGGACGAAGATCGCGTAGGAGCTTTTCCCTTTGCCGTAGAGGACGCCGGGGATGAACCCCTCCTTGCGCAGGCGCCGAGCATCGGCGGAGCCGCG
>DAINSN010000198.1:0-4308 GCA_036741295.1 Gaiellaceae bacterium | reverse complement strand
GGGCACGATAGCGACGTAGTGCAGACTTAGGGCATGGACTCCCTCGCCGGCCACTTCCTGATCGCCTCGCCGGCGATCATGGACCCGAATTTCGAGCGAACCGTCGTGCTGATCACGGCGCACACGGACGAGGGCGCGATCGGGCTGATCCTCAATCGCTGCTCGGAGGCGACGGTCGGCGAGGCGGTGCCGCAGCTCGCGCCGGTCATCGACATCGACGAGCCGGTGTTCGTCGGCGGCCCCGTCAATCCGGACGGCGTCGCGGTGCTCGCGGAGTTCGAGGATCCCGGCGAGGCGGGCATCGTCGTGCTGGACGACGTCGGTTTCGTCGCAATCGAGGAAGCGCTCGAAGAGCATCCGCCCGACCTGCAGCGCACGCGCGTCTTCGCCGGCGTAGCGGGTTGGGGCCCCGAGCAACTGGAGGACGAGCTCGACCGCGACGACTGGATCATCGAGCCTGCGACCGCGGACGCGATCTTCACCGACGATCCCGACAAGCTCTGGAGCGAAGTTCTCCGCCGCAAGGGCGGCCGCTACGAGCTCGTCGCCCGCATGCCGCTCGATCCTTCGATGAACTAGAGACTCTGGGGGTCGACGTCGACGACGGCCGTCAGGCCGGCGCGGCGCATCGCTGGTGCGCCGGCGCTGAGCAGCCTGCTCGCCTGGGCAGCGAGACGGCGCGGCTGGTCGGTCTTCGCAACGAGCTGCGCGCGGTAGCGGCCGCGTAGCCGGAGGAGCGGCGCGGGCCCGAGCAGGTCGCCCGTCAGTCCCTCCTTCAATTCGAGCAGCGCCTGCAACGGCGCATCGGGCTCGGGACCGGCAACGACGATGCGCACGAGATGGCTGAACGGCGGGTAGCCGAGCGCGCGCCGGCGCTCGAGCTCGCTGTCGAGGAAGCGGGAGACGTCGTGCCGCGCGGCCAGTTCGATCGCGCGCGAATCCGGCTGGAACGTCTGCACGAGCACGCGTCCGGGTGCGTCTCGTCCGCTGCGCCCCGCGAGCTGTGTCAGGAGTTGGAACGTGCGCTCCTCGGCGCGAAAGTCGGGCATGCCGAGCCCGGTGTCGGCGTCCACGACGGCCGCAAGCGCGACGCCGGAGAAGTGGTGGCCCTTGGCAACCATCTGCGTGCCGACGAGGACGACGCGATCCGCGGCGGCGAAACGCTTGAGCGCGGCCGCGAGTGCGCCCGGCTTTTCGACGGCATCGGCGTCGAGTCGGATGCGCTCGAGCTCCGGCAACTTCGCCTCGAGCTCACGCTCGAGTTTCTGCGTGCCCGCACCGAGCCGCGCGAGCTCGGTGGAGCTGCAGCCGGGGCACGTCTCCGGCTTCGGTTCCGTGTGGCCGCAGTGGTGGCAGCGCAGGAGGCCGTCGCCGTGCAGGACGAGCGCGACGTCGCAGTTGACGCAACGCAACGTCAGCCCGCACGCGCGGCAGTGCAGCGCGGGCGCGACACCGCGGCGATTGAGCAGCAGGATCGCTTTGCCGCCGTGTTCCTCGATCGCTCCGAGCGCGGCGAGCAGCGGCGCAGAGAGCGGGTAGCCGGCTTCGCGGCGCAGGTCGACGACGCGCACCGGCGGCAGTGGTCCGGAGAGCCGGCCACCGAGATCGAGCCGCTCGAGCGTCCCCCAACTTTCCGGGCGCGGAGTCGCGCTGCCGAAAATCGCGACGGCGTTCTCGAGCGCAGCACGCTTCGCCGCCACGGTGCGCGCGTCGTATCGCGGATCGGACTCCTGCTTGTAGGACGCGTCGTGCTCTTCGTCGATGCAGATGACGCCGAGCCGCGGCACGGGGGCGAACACCGCGGAGCGCGCGCCGACGACGATCGGCGCGTCACCGCTCGCGATGCGCGCGCGCTCGTCGCGCCGCTCCGCTTCGGTCAGCGAGGAATGGAGCACCGCGATGCGCTCGCCGAAGCGCGCGCGGAAACGACCGAGGGTCTGCGGCGTGAGGGCGATCTCCGGGACGAGCACGATCGCGCCCCGTCCGCGCTCGAGCGCAACTGCGCACGCCTGCAGGTAGACCTCGGTCTTCCCGCTGCCCGTCGCGCCGTAGAGGAGGAAGTTGGCGCCCTTCTCCGCGTCGAGCGCGCCGACGATGCGGTCGAGCGCCGCCCGCTGCGTGGCGCTGAGCTCGGCCGGCTCGGCCTCGCCCGTCAGCGCGTCGCGTTCTGCCGGCTGCGGCCGCTCGCCGCGGGCCTTCCGCTGCACCGGTGCGATCAGCGCTAGGGCGCGTCCCGGCGTCGAGCCGTAGTACTCCGCAATCCAGAGCGCGAGCTCGACGAGCGGCCGCGGCAGCTCTTCGACGACGCGCTCGACCGCCGAGGTCTCGATCCCCTTCGGCGGCGCGACGTCCACCTCTGTCACGACACCACGTCGCTTCGCGTTGCCGAACCGCACCTCGACGACCGCGCCGGGCTGAACCTCGTCCGTGACCTCGTACGTGAACTCGCGCGCGAGCGCGCGTGCGGTTACGAGCGGGTACACCGAGGCATAGCGAGTCACCCCGCCAGCCTAGAGCCGGCGTGCGATGTTGAACGGCAGCACGGGCAAAGCCCGTACTGCCTCCAAACGGCGCCGCCCAGTCGGCGCCTAGACCCCCGCGGCGACGAGGATGAAGTCGGTGCCGAAGCCGAGGAAAAGGCCGAGCAGGACGCCCCAGGTCACGAGCGTCTTCGAGGCGAGGACGCGGCCGACGTTCAGGAGCTCCATCACGACGTAGAGGATCGATCCCGCGGCGAGCGCGAAGAACAGGATCAACACGGCCTCGCTCACCCAGAACTGTCCGACGAGCGTGCCGAAAAAGGTCGGGGCACCGCCGATCAGGCCGAGCAGTCCGAGGAAGCCCCAGCTCGGCCGCTCCTTGTCGCCCGCGAGCGGCGCGCAGATTCCCAGCCCTTCCGTTGCGTTGTGCAGCCCGAACCCGATGATCAGCACGATCGCGAGGCTGACCTGATCCGACGCTGCGGATTGGCCAATCGCAAGGCCCTCGGAGAAGTTGTGCAGGCCGATGCCAGTCGCGATGAAGATCGCGAGCCAGCGCGCCGGCGACATCCCGGTGAAGTGATGGTCGTGCTCGAACTCTGCAGTGGACGCGGCGCCCGGCCCGAGAAACGCGCGGCGGCGCCGGCGCTTCATCCAGGTGTCGTAGTAGACGAGGCTCATCAGCCCCGCGAAGAAGCCTGCGGTGAGCAGGAACGCGAGCCACGCGAATCGACCGCCTCGGCCTGCCTCGAGGGCCGTCTCGACGGGCCCGACGGCGCCGCTCATGACGTCCCAGAACAGAAAGATCAGTACACCGGTCGCCGTCGCGGCGAGGAACGCCTTCGTCGCGGCGGTGACGTTCTGCATCCGGCCGAGCGGCAGGCCGAGGAAGATCGTCAGGCCGGCGAGCGCGCCGAGCAGGAGAGTCTGGACGGTGCTCATGTAAGGGTCACCTTACAGGCTACGATCAGCCGAATGGCGCAGGGACATTCAGTGGACGAGTACCTCGAGACGATCTATTTCCTCGCGTTCCCGATCGGCGAGTACCGGCCGCTCGGCACCGGATCTCCCACGCTCGCGTCCCGCGTCGCGGAGATGCTCGGCGTCTCGCGCGCGTCGGCCGGCGAGATGCTGAAGCGACTCGAGGGCGAAGGGCTGATCGAACGCGGCGAGCACAAGGAAGCGCTGCTGACGGGGAAGGGTCGCAAGCGCGCGGAGCGTGTCGTTCGCAAGCATCGGATCATCGAGCGGCTCCTCACCGACTTCATGGGCTACACCGCCGCCGAGGCGCACGTGCAGGCCGACCTGCTCGGGGACACGTTCACCGACGACATGGTGGAGCGCATCGAGGTACGGCTCGGGAATCCGGACCGCTGTCCGCACGGGTGGCCCGTCGATCCCGACGTCGAGCAGGCGGAGAACCGCGACCTCGCTCCGCTGTCGGACCTGCAAGCCGGCGCGCGCGCGACGATCGTGCGGCTGGCGGAGCACGACGGCGACCTCCTCCACTGGTTCTACGAGGAAGGCCTCGTACCGGGGAGTGAGATCGAAGTCCGTGACGCCCAACCAGCCGCGGGCCAGGTCACGGTGAAGCTGAACGGCCAAGAGCGGGCGATCGGCGAAAAAGCCGCCGCCGGCCTCTTCGTGCGGCCCGCCTAGTTCTCGGACCCGCCTACTCGCTCGGGACCCGTTGGGGACCTGTCCCCACCATGGCCAGCCCCGCCATGGCCGAGCTGGTCGGACGGGACATGGAGTTCGTGCCGAAAGTGTGATTTTTTATCCACAGGCGTCTCGGACCGGCTCAACCATGCGACTCTGCCGGGCGGGG
>DAINSN010000197.1:0-4378 GCA_036741295.1 Gaiellaceae bacterium | reverse complement strand
CGTCGATGAAATCGCGGTCGGTGTTGGAGAGGATCGCGAGCTTCCAGCCGCGTGAATGCGCATCCTCCAGCGCCGGCCGCACCTCTGGGAACGGCTCCCAGGAGGGAAGCGCCTCCGCCAGCCCGGATACTTCAGTCTCGGGCGCGCCGAGCTCGCGCATTGCAGCCGTCATGACCTCTCGGTAACTGCGCTCACCGCCGGCCTGAAGCGCCGGCTCGAGCTCGTGGTAGCGGCCGAGCCGCTCGTCCGCCCTGTCCTCACCGAAGACACGCGCCAGCTCGCGGCGGATGCCGCCGTTCCAGTCGATCAGCGTGCCGTAGCAGTCGAACGTCGCCCAACGGTCTCGCGCCATAGCGCGGACCTAGTCCCTGGTCCGTCGCATAGTTACCAGGGCCGGTGGACCTAGGTTTTGGTCGGCGAAGACGGTCGCACGGGCAAAGCCCGCACGACCTCTATGCGGCGCCGCCAAGTCGGCGCCTCAATCCTCGAAGCGCTTGAGAACGATTGACGCGTTGTGGCCGCCGAAGCCGAACGAGTTCGACACGGCTACACGCACGTCCGCGTCGCGTGACTCGTTCGCGATGTAGTCGAGGTCGCACTCCGGATCCGCGACCTCCTGGTTGATCGTCGGAGGCAGCTTCCCGTCGCGGATCGCGAGTGTCGAGAAGATCGCCTCCACCGCGCCCGCTGCGCCAAGACAGTGACCGGTCGCTCCCTTCGTCGACGAGACCGGGGTCTTCCGCGCGTTCTCCTCGCCGAGCGCCAGCTTGATCACCCGCGTTTCGGCCGCGTCGCCCAGCGGCGTCGACGTCCCGTGCGCGTTCACGTAGTCGATCTCCGCCGGATCGATGCCGGCATCCGCGAAGGCGTTCTTCATTGCGCGGGCCGGGTTCTCGCCGGTCGGATCGGGCTCGGTCACATGCTTGGCGTCCGAGGAAAGACCGTAGCCCGCAACCTCGGCGTAGATCTTGGCGCCGCGGCCGCGCGCGCGCTCGAGCTCCTCGAGGACGAGCACGGCACCTGCTTCACCCATGACGAACCCGTCGCGTCCCGCGTCGAACGGCCTACTCGCCCGAGCCGGGTCGTCGTTCCGTCGCGAGAGGGCGCGCATGGCCCCGAAGCCGGCGATGCCGACCTCGTTGATCGCAGACTCGGTGCCGCCGCAGAACATCACCTCGGCGCGGCCGAGCCTGATGTCGTCCAGCCCTTGCCCGATCGCCATGTTGGACGCCGCGCAGGCCGTGCACTCCGACGAGAGCGGGCCTCGCGTCCCGAGCTCCATCGAGACCCAGCCCGCACCCATGTTCGGGATGATGCAGGGAATCGCGAAGGGATTGACGCGATCCGGGCCGCGCTCTCTCAACGTGTCGTAGCAGTCCTGGAACGACTTGAGGCCGCCGATCCCCGTCGCGATCGACGCGCCGATGCGATCGCCGTCCGCGAGAACGTCGACACCGGAGTCCGCTTCCGCCTGGCGTGCCGCCGCGAGGATGAGCTGCGCGAAACGATCCATGCGCCGGGCCTGCTTGCGCTCGATCCAGTTCGAAGGGTCGAAGTCCTTCACTTCGCAGGCAAACTGAACGTAGTAATCCGTCGAGTCGAACTGCGTGATCGGCCCCGCGCCCGATTCACCGGCGAGCAGGCGCTGCCACGTCGTCTCCGCGTCGTTGGCAAGCGGAGTCACGGCACCGATGCCCGTGATGACGACTCTTCGTTGTCCGTTGACCGACATCTACATCCCCAATCCGCCGTCGACGAGCAGGACCTCACCCGTGATGAACGACGCCTCCTCGGAACAGAGGAAACGTACCGCGCCAGCAACGTCCTCAGGCCTCCCGAAGCGGCCGAGCGGCGTGTTGGCGAGCATCAGCTCCTTCATCTCCTCAGCGATCACCTGCGTCAAGCGAGTGTCGACGTAGCCGGGCGCCACCACGTTCGCCCGCACCCCACGGTTGCCGAGCTCACGCGCAAGCGCCTTCGTGAAGCCGATGATCCCGGCCTTAGAGGCCGAGTAATTGGTCTGGCCGGGGTTCCCGTGCACCCCGACAATGCTGGAGATGTTCACGATCGAGCCGGAGCGGCGCTTCATCATCCCGCGCGCGGCGGCCCGGCACGTGTGAAAGACCCCGCTGAGATTCGTCTCGATCACTACGCGCCAGTCCTCGTCCGACATGCGCGCGAGCAGACCGTCACGGGTCACGCCCGCGTTGTTGACCAGGATGTCGATGTCCCCGGCCGCGTCGACCAGGGCCTTGGCCTGCTCCGGATCGGCGACGTCGGCCCCCACGGCGCGCGCCCCTGCTTCGCGCGCGACCTCTTCGGCCTCGTCCTTGCCAGAGCGATAGCTGAGCGTGACATCCGCTCCGGCGCGCGCCAACTCGAGAGCGATTGCACGCCCGATACCCCGCGACCCGCCCGTGACGAGGGCGGTCTTCCCCTCCAGCGACGCGAACGCGTCAGGCAGAGAGGAGGGTCTCCTCGAGCATGTCGACCTCTTCGGGCGTCGAGACCGAGATCGTCTTCACGCTGCGGTCGATCCGTTTGATGAGGCCCGACAGGACGTTGCCCGGGCCGACCTCGACGAAGGTCTGCACGCCCTCCCTGATCAGGGCCTGTCCCGCTTGGGTGAAACGCACGGGAGCGGTGAGCTGCTCCACGAGCAGTGGGGCCATCCGCTTCGCCGACTCGATGCGCGCTGTCACCGTGGACATGAAGGGCGCCGTCGGTTCGACGAAGCCCACCTTCTCGAGCGCGGGCCGGAGGCGATCCGCAGCGCGGGCGACCAATGGGCTGTGGAACGCACCCGAGACGCGCAGCTTGACGGCACGACGGGCGCCCGCCTCCTCCGCGGCCGCGCAGGCTTCGTCGACTGCGGGGTTCTCGCCGGAGACGACGATCTGTCCGGGGCAGTTGTAGTTCGCCGGCCACACGTTGAGGATGCGCCGGCAGATGCGCTCCACGACCTCGTCGTCGAGGCCGAGGATCGCGGCCATCGAGCCCGGGTTCTTGCGCGCGGCCTCCGCCATCGCGAGCCCGCGCTCGCGCACGAGCGCGACGGCCTCTTCGACCCTCAGCGCGCCGGCCGCCGCAAGCGCGGCGAACTCGCCGACCGAGTGGCCCACGACGAAGTCCGGCTTGATCCCGCGCGCGCGGACAGCCGCGCACACGGCGAGGCTCGTCGCGACGAGAGCAGGTTGCTGAACTTCCGTTTCGACAAGCTTCTCCTCCGGCCCCTCGAAGCACAGATGCTGCAAATCGAGCCCGGAGGCCAGGCTGCTCCGCTCGAAGACATCGCGGGCCTCGGGGACGGCAGCCACAATCTCGCGGCCCATCCCGACCTCGAGCGATCCCTGCCCGGGGAAGCAGAACGCAATCAGACCGGTCTTCATTGCGTCCACTCCATCAGAGCCGAGCCCCACGTGAGCCCTGCTCCCATGCCCGTCATCAACACGAGGTCTCCTTCCTTGAGCCGACCATCCGCCTGCGCCTCCGCCAAAGCAAGCGGGATCGAGCCAGAGGACGTATTGCCATAGCGATCAACGTTAACGATCATGCGCTCCCGCGGAATACCGAGCTTCTGGACGGCGTGATCCAGGATCCGCACGTTTGCCTGGTGGGGAATGTAGACGTCAACGTCCTCGACCGTCGCTCCGCAGCGCTCCAGGACCGCCTCGGCGGACGAGACGAGGACACGCGTGGCGAACTTGAAGACCTCGCGACCGTTCATGTGGACGTACCCGTTTCCGGTCGCTTCCTCCATGCTGCGCGAGCCGCTGCCGGGGAGCGAGAGGTGGATGCCGCCGGCGCCGTCCGCCCCCAGCTCGAAGCCGAGGAAGCCCGGCTTCTCGACCTTCTCGAGCACGACGGCGCCGGCTCCGTCGCCGAAGAGCACGAGGGTCGACCGGTCACTCCAATCGAGGATCCGTGACAGGACGTCGCCGCCGACCACCAGGGCCCGCTCCGCCAGCCCCGCCGCGATCATCCCGTAGGCCTGCACAAGCGCGTACATGAAGCCGGTGCAGCCGGCGAGCAGGTCGTACGCCGCCGCATCCCGCGCGCCGAGAGTGTCCGCGAGCAGCGCGCTCGACGTCGGGAACATCATGTCGGGCGTCACGGTGGCGCAGAGGAGGAGGTCGAGGTCTTTTCCCTCGACTCCGGCTTGCGCCAGAGCTGCCCGGGCGGCCGGGAGCGCGAGATCGGTGAGCGCCTGCTCCGGCGCCGCGATCCGCCGCTCGCGGATGCCGGTGCGCTCCATGATCCACTCGTTCGAAGTGTCGACGAGAGTCGAGAGCTCATCGTTTGTCAGCACCCGGTCGGGGACGTACGCACCGACCCCGGTGATCGAGATCGGGGGCCCTTGCGCCTTACCGATCATCTT
>DAINSN010000196.1:0-4381 GCA_036741295.1 Gaiellaceae bacterium | reverse complement strand
GCTCGTCGCTGCAGGTCACGCTTGGTGCGGGCGGCTTCCGCGTCGACCTGAAGGGCGGTTTCGTCAACCCGAACGGCAACAAAGCGCCGTTCCACCTCGGAGTCAACCTCAAGCAGGGCTCGCGCACGCTCCTCGACCGCAAGCTCTGCGCCTGGTACCAGTCCAGCTTCCTCGTCGCCGACCGCGCGGGGATCAGCTGCTGGTGGTGACGATCAGATCGTAGGGTTCCGCCATGACAGAACTGCACGTCGAAGGAGCGGAGGGTAGGGAGCCGCCGGTCGTGCTCCTCCACCACGGCGCCAATTCGCTGCGCGGCTGGGATCCGTTCCTCCCGGAGATCGCCGGCGGGCGGCGGCTGATCGCCTACGATCGGCGCGGGTTCGGGTCGTCTCCACGGGACGCCGTCTTCGACGCCGGGCTGTTCGACCGCGACGCCGACGACCTGGCCGAGCTGCTGCGCGAGCGCGACGCGACGCCCGCGCATCTGGTCGGTTTCAGCGACGGGGCCACCGTGGCGCTCGTTGCGGCCGTGCGCCATCCGGAGCTCGTCGTGAGCGTGACGGCGATTGGAAACCACATCCGCCTGGACCGCGCGACGCACGAGCTGCTGCTCGACGGCGGGCCGGAGCTCGCGCCAGAGCGGCACGCGGAGTACCGCGAGCGACACGGGGAGGACTGGGAACAGGTCTTCCTCAGCTGGTACGACCTCTGGACGCAGCGCCTCGCCGACTGGGACATCGAGGAGTCGCTCCGCGTGATCAGCGCCCCGGTGCTCGTCGTTCACGATCGCAACGACCCGCTCTCGCCGCGCGAGCACGCGGAGGGCGTGATCCGGAGCATCCCGCACGCGAAGCTGTCTTGGTACGACACCGGCAGGCACGGGCCGCACTACGTCGAGCGCGAGCGCTTCGACGCCGAGCTCGAGGCTCACCTCCGGGCAGCCGAGTCGCCCTCGATACTTCTCGATCTGTGACCCCCAAGCGCTGCGACTGGGTGCCGGAGGACAATCCGCTCTACGTCGACTACCACGACACGGAGTGGGGTGTCCCGACGCATGACGACCGCGAGCTCTTCGAGCTCCTGACCCTCGAAGGCGCCCAGGCGGGTCTGGCCTGGATCACGATCCTTCGCAAGCGCGAGGGCTACCGCGAGGCGTTCGCCGGCTTCGACCCGGCCGCCGTCGCGCGCTTCACGCCCCGCGACGTCGAGCGGCTCATGGACGACGCGGGCATCGTCCGCAACCGGCTCAAGATCGAGTCGGCGGTGAACAACGCCGCACGTGTCCTGGAAGTGCAGGAGGAGCTCGGCAGCCTCGCCGCCTACCTCTGGAGCTTCGTCGAGGGAACGCCGATCGTCGGGACCTGGCTCACGAGCGCCGACGTCCCGGCCGAGACCGCCGAGTCGCGGGCGCTGAGCAAGGATCTGAAGCGCCGCAGCTTCCGCTTCGTCGGTCCGACGGTCTGCTACGCGTTCATGCAGGCGACCGGGCTCGTCGACGACCACGCCTTGGACTGCTTCAGGCGGACGGATCGAGCCCGAGCCGGTCCGTGAGCCAGTCGAGCTGCCAGGCCCGCTCGTCGTCAAAGCCGGCTTGGTACACAGCAGGGTCGCCGCTGCGCTCGACGGCTGCGCTTCCCGTTGCGTGAGCGACGACGAAGCCGAGATTCGCGGCCGTCGCCGAGGGACTCTGGGGAGGCAGCCCCGGTACCTCCTCCCACATCTCCGGTCGCCGCCCTCCGGCGAGCGCGACGGCGTCGGCTGCAAATGCCGCCGCCTGGGCCGGAGCCCCGGCGGGCTCCTCGACACGGGCCCGTTGCGCGCACACGGTCGCGAACTCGAGCGCGAGTGCGTCGTCCCACGCGTCGATTCGCCGGGTCAGCCGGCCGCGCGGCGCGACGACGAGCGACGGGAGCTCCTGGATCGGCCCGTCGAGCTCGATCTCCCAGAGCTCGTCGTCGATCCAGCCCAGCAGGTCGGAGCGCCGGCAGGCGTGGATCCCGTTGCGGCAGTTCTCGAGGTCGCCCTCGGCCGCGACCCAGTCGCCCGGGCCGTTGGCAGCAGGCGCCGGCCAGCGAAACTCGCTGAAGCGGCCGACAGCACCGGTGCGGAGGAACTTGTAGGCGATCACGGGCCGTCTTTGCGCCAGTCGCGGAAGACGTCGACGAGCGCGACCCGCACGTCAGCCGGCAATTCGTCCTCCTCGATCTTGTTGCCGAGCTCGACGGTATGGCGAAACTGGTCGAAGTAGTTGCGGCACGGCGGGCAGATCGCGATGTGCTCCTCGAACCCCAGCCTGCGCCCGGCCGGCATCGATCCTTCGAGGTACTCGGTGACGAGCTCGACGATCTGCTGGCAGCTGAGGGGCTCGGATTGGATCATTTGGCTTCGCTCCCAAAGTACTCCACGAGGGCAGCGCGGACGCGCGCCCTGGCCCGATGGAGCAGCACACGCTGGTTCTCGGGGCTGATGTCGAGGAGCGTGGTGACCTCGTCCGCCGACCAGTCCTCGATGTCGCGCAACGTGATCACGACCGCATACCGGGCCGGGAGGTCGCCGATCGCGGCCCGAAACGCGGCGGTCGCCTCGGTGGAGGCGAGGTTGTCCTGGGGGAGGGTGCGCCAGTCCTCGACGACCGTCGACCAAGCGCCCGGCCAACGCGGGTGGGTTGCGGGAAAGAACTGGTCGGCGTCGACGGACGCATCGAACGATGGTTCGTGCGGATCGGCAAACGGGATCGTCCGCTGCTCGCGCTGGGCACGGCGGCGAGCGCAGTTGCCGAGAATCACGAAGATCCACGTCCTGAGCGAGGAGCGTCCTTCGAATCGGTCGAGGCCGCGCAGGACATTCACCCACGCGTCCTGGACGATCTCCTGGGCGAGCGAGCGGTCGCGCACGTACAGCCCGGCGACCCGGAGCATCGCTGGCCCAAAGCCGTCGACGAGCTCGCCGAATGCTTCCTCGCTGCCGGCGCGGAGCCGTTCGAGCAGCGCGCCGTCCGCCGACATGTCGGCCTGGCCCGAACTCATTGGCCGGCTGGCTGGCTTCGTCAACAGAGAGAACCTCTGTCCGGCAATTTTCCAACCGGTGTAACGCCGAAACCTCGGGCCGTATCGGTCACTGTAGATGGCGAATTTCACCGCAGCGACCACCGACGAAGAGCTGATCGCTCGGATGGCGGCCGGCGACGAACCGGCTCTGGCTGAATTGCACAAGCGCCACCACCGCACGGCGTATGCGATCGCGGTGCGTGCGCTAGCTGACAGAGCTCTCGCCGAAGACGCGGTGCAGGAGGCGTTCGTCGATCTGTGGCGCGGCTCGGCCAAATGGGATCCCGCGCGCGCCAAGCTCTCCACCTGGATCTGTGTGCTGGCTCACCGGCGCGCCGTCGACATCGCGCGCCGTGAGGCGCGCCGGGAGACCGCTCCGGAGGAGGCGGGGTCGTGGGTTGCCGATGCCTACACGACGGAGGAGCTCGTCGTGCTCCGTGAGGATCGGCGTGACCTCCAGGACGCTCTGAGGCAGCTCACCGCCACACAGCGCAACGTCATCGAGCTCGCCTACTACGGAGGACTCACCCAGGTCGAGATCGCACGGAAGCTCGAGATTCCGCTCGGCACCGTCAAGAGCCGCGTCTTCGAAGCGCTTCGCTCGCTGAGGGATCTTCTTCCCACCCTGCAATTCCAGCCGGCCATCGAATGACGACAACGAGGGGATCATTGTGCAAACCGTCCTGAGTCCGTATTCGCCGAGACCCGTGGTGCGCGACGCTGCGCGCATGCCCGGGGACGTGGCGGCCACGATGGTCGCCGACAGCCTCACTGCTCTCGGGGCCGACGCGGGGTTCGTGGCCACTCTCGACCCTGATCTCGGCTCGCTCGAGATCGCGCGCGTGACGCCGTACGCCCGGCACCCCGTCCGTTTCACGCTCGCGTTCGGAGCGCCGTACCCACTGGCGGAGACGATTCGAACGCGCGAGCCACTCTTTATCGAGAACAACGAGCAGCTGGCGTGCAACAACCCCGGTTTGATCCGAATCCGATCGGAAGATCACTCCTGCGCCACCGTCCCGCTGCTCGACGAGTCGGGTGAGGTGCTCGGGGCGCTCAACCTCGGCTTCGACGAGCCACGCGCCTTTGCGGCCCGGGACTACGAGCTGATCGATCTGCTCGCACGCCACTGCGCCCAGGCAATGAGCCTCGCGCAAAGGCTCGAAGCCGGGCTTCGCGGGAAGAGCTAGCTGCTCTGGCCGCGAGTCGGCTCCACCGCGGAGCTGACGCGTCCCCAGCGGCGGAACGTCTCTGCAGCAGCGCCGAGACCCCCGATCCGGCGGAAGGCGAGGAACGCGACGAGGTACAACGCGAGCGGGGAGATCCACCAGGGC
>DAINSN010000195.1:0-4410 GCA_036741295.1 Gaiellaceae bacterium | reverse complement strand
TCGAGCTCGAGCACCTCGTCGCGGCGCGACCCCACCCCGATCCATACGTGCAGGCGGAGCGCGAGGCCGTCCTCTTCCATCTGCGCGCCTACGCGTCGAGCGACGGCACGATCCCTGCGGAATTCGACGCACTCGCGCGGGAATCGTTTGGCGAGTTCTTCGCCTAGGAGGGTCTAGTGAAACGCGCTGCGGCATCGGTCGCGAGGATCACCGCGCTCAGAATCACGCCGCCTGCGAGCGTTCCGTTCGGGCTTGAAACCGGCTACCGTGTGCAACGACGAACCGGTAGGTCCGCCGCGTCGAAGGTCGGGCGACTTCGGCAGGGGGAAGGAACTCGTCGCCGCCCCGGAGAAAGGCTGAAAGCACAATGAGGTCTGAGGGAATCGAGACGCTGAAAGCGGTCGCGAGACGATCTGCGTGGATTGTCGCGCTGCTCGTCCTGCTCGGGATTGTTGCGATGAACGTGCTGCGTCACCAGCAGGGCCCGGCGTACGAGGCCAGCGCCCGCGTTGTGCTGTCGCCGGTGGATCTGGCCGCCGCGGTCTCCGGGTTTCAGGGCTATGTCGATCCGGACGTGCTGAATCAGACCGAGGAAGCCCTCGCGAACTCGGCGCAGCTGTTCAACCGGGCGGCAGCGGTGACGGGTGGGTCACTAGGCTCGGGCGGCGACTTGCAGGGCGCGACGAGCGTGTCGAAGGACGGCGGGACGGTGACCTTCACGGCGACCGGCGTCGACCCGCGGCGCCCGGTCAAGATCGTGAACGCGGTCGCCGCGGCGTACCCGCGTTGGCGCGCCGACGTCTCGAGCGCCGCGCTCACGCAGGCCATTCGTCAGGTCGAGACCCAGCTAAAAGTATCCCCAAGGCGGGACCCAAGCCTCGTCGATCTCTTGAACAAGCTCAAAGTCGCGAAGACGGCCACGGGCGGCAACGTCCTGCTCGTCGAGCGCGCGGACAACGCGGCGAAGACGCGGCCGCGCCCGGTTCGCGACTCGTTGCTCGGTGCGTTCATCGGCCTCTTCTTCGGGCTCATCCTCGTCGCGGCCCGTGAGGCGATCGACACGCGCGTCCGCTCGGAGGGAGAGGTGGAGGAGATCCTCAGTGTTCCGCTCGTGGGCGCGGTGGAGACGCTCCCGCGCCGTTCCGGCCTCGTCGCGATCGGCCGCCACCGCGAGCGGTTCGGCGACATGTACGCGCTGCTCGCGGCGAACCTCGCGCAAAGCGCGGTGGACGGCGAAACGATCGTCATCGCCGTGACGAGCGCGACCGCTGAGGAGGGCAAGACAACCACGGCGTCGAACCTCGCGGCCGCGTTCGCCACGCGCAGCGCCAACGTCGTGCTCATCGACCTCGACAGCCGCAAGCCGTCGCTCGCAAAGCTGTTCCACATTCCACTCGACGCGCCGGGCGTCGAGCAGGTCGTCGGCCGGCCGATGCGCCCGCAGGAGGCGCTCTGGACGGTCTCGTTGAACGGACAGGGGCCGATCGTGTACCCGGCGCTGGGCGAGACGCATGGCGACGGCGGCGCGGGCCAGAAAGCGAACGGCGGCGGGAAGCAGGGGTCTCTGAGGGTGCTCCCGATGGGCGCGACCGGTGTGCGGCGAGGTCTCGCCGGCCGAACGACCGCTCTGCGAACGCTCCTCGCGTCGCTGTCTGAGAACGCCGACTTCATCGTGCTCGATACGCCTCCCGCGCTGGCGATGCCGGAGATGACGGAGATCTCGGAGCTTGTCGACACCGTGCTCATCGTCGTCCGTCATGGACGCGTCTCTCGCCGGAACCTCGCCGCGCTGACCCGCATCCGGCGGAACTGGCGGAGCGCCGACGTTGCCGCCGTCCTCGTCGGCACGCCACGGCACGACGAGGGGTACGCCTACTACTCGAAGACGTGAGCTGATGCGGCGAGCGATCACGCTCCCGCCAATCGAGCTCGTCACGGTTGCGCTCGGTGCCTTCCTCACGCTCGTCACCGTGATGTTCGTCGGCCGGTACGGCCCTGGCCTCGGGCTCGCCGCGCCGCTCGGAGCGATTCTGTTCGTGGCGCTCGTGGCCGCGTTCGTGTTCACGCCGCACGTGGCCGTGGCGGCGACCATCCCATACTTCGCATTCCTGCCCGCGCTGCGGATCTACGGCAGCCAGATGCTCGGTGGGACGAAGGACGTGATCACGCTCGCCGCGGTAGCAGCCGCCGCCGTCGTCATCGTCGAGCGACGCGCCGGCCGGCGCGGCTGGGCGGCGGATCGGCCGGTGCTTCTCCTCGTGGCCTTCCTGTTTGCCCTCTACGTCTTGAACATCGGCGGCAACCTCTCCGGGGAGAGTGGGTACAGCATCGCCTGGTTCCACGGAGTGCGTCTCTTCTCGGAGCCGCTCTTCCTCCTCGTCGTCGGGCTCGCCCTTCCGAATCCGGTCAAGACGTACCACTGGGCCGTGCGGTCGGTCGTCGCAACAGCCGTCGTCGTCACCGTCGTCGGAGGCGTCCAGCAAGTCCTGGGCGTGCAATGGCTGATCGTGAACGGCTACCGCTATGGCAAGCAGGTGCGGGAGATCGGTGGGCATCTCCGGAGCTTCGGCACCCTTGACGAACCGTTCTCGTACGCAACGATGCTGCTGCTGGCCATCGCCGTTGTGCTCCTCCGCGGACGACTGCGGCCGTCCAGCTACGCCCTCGTCTCGTTGCTCTCAGTCGGGCTGGTGTTCTCGTTCGTGCGGACCGCGGCGCTGATCATGCTCGCCTTGATCGGGATCGCCATCGCCCAGCGCGGGCAAACCCGGCTCGCCGTCTTCGTCGTCCTGATCGCAATCTCGGGCTCCACGCTGCTGTTCGCGCTCACGGCCGGCGCAACCTCGACCCGGTCGGTGCAGATCAGCCCGAACCAGTATTTGACGCTCAACGGTCGCACAGGCCTGTGGAGCTCGGCGATTGGACATGCACCGTCGGCCTGGGTGCTCGGTCGCGGCGTCGGCGTCGTGGGAACCGCCTCGCAGCGCGCTCGAGAGTCGCTGACGGGTGCTGCGTCGACCGCGCGCTCGACCGGCGGGACGGTCGTGGACTCGGCATTCCCGGAGGTGGCGGCGGACGTCGGGTTCGTCGGGCTCGCGATCATTCTCGCGCTGTTCGGGCGCTTGATCCTGCTCGCGGGGCGCGCCGCGGCCCGCGGGCTCAGTTCCGGGTGGACGGCGCTGGGAATCCTCGCGATCGTCCTGCTCGACGCCTTGACGCGCGAGTCGCTGACGGGATTCCCGACGGCGTACCTAGCGATGCTGCTGCTCGGCCTCGCGGCCGCGACCTGGACCGCGGACGATCCGCGTTCGGATCCGCCGCCGCGCACTGCGTGATCGACACGCACTGTCACCTGCTGGCCGGAGTCGACGACGGGCCGCGCACCGACGCCGAGGCGCTCCGCCTCGCGCGGAAGCTCGTCGCCGAGGGGGTCACGACGGTGCTGTGCACGCCGCACTTCTCGGACCAGTTCCCGACGCCGGTCGTCGTCGGGCAGAAGCGCCACGAGCGGCTTCGGGCCGAACTCGAGCTCGTCGGGATCGAACTGGAAACCCATTTGGCTGCAGAGCTGAGCGTCCCTCGGGCGCTCGAAACGGAGCCCGAACGCCTCGAGACACGGGCGTTCGGCGGAGGGCGGTACCTGCTGGTGGAGCTCGTGCGCGACACGCCACGGGCCGCCATTCACGATCTCTGCGCGCGGCTCGGCTCCATCGGACTTGTCGCCGTGCTCGCGCATCCGGAACGGTGCGCCGCGGTGCAGGGCGATGCTGCGGTGCTCGACGAGGCGAAGGCGGCGGGCGCCGTCGTCCAGGTCGTCGCGCCCAGCCTCTCGGGCCGGTGGGGGAACGACGTGTGGACGACTGCATGGCGGCTCGTCGAAGACGGCACCGCAAACCTCGTGGCGAGTGACGCGCACCGCGCTTCCGCCACCAGTCCGCAGCTCGCCTCGGTCGCCGCGCTGATCGAGAGCCGCTGCGGCGTGGAGCGGCGGCTCGAGCTCACCGAGCTCGCGCCTCGGCGGCTGCTGCTCGGGCCTAACTAGTTTGCGCCGTCGCGCTCGCCTCTGAAGATGACCGGAACCGTCTGCAGGAGCAGGCGGATGTCACCGACGAGCGACCACGTCGTCACATAGAGATAGTCGAGCTTGACCATCTCCTCGAAGGGGATCGCACTGCGTCCCAGCACCTGCCAGAGCCCCGTCATCCCAGGCTTCAAGACGAGCCGTCGCCTTCCCCAGGCTTCGATGAAGCGATCCTCCTCGAGGATCAGGGGTCGCGGCCCGATCAGGCTCATCTCGCCTTTGAGCACGTTTAGCAGCTGCGGGAGCTCGTCGAGCGAGTAGCGGCGAAGGACACGTCCGACGCGGGTCACGCGCGGATCGCTGCGAATCTTGAACATCCGCGGGTCCCC
>DAINSN010000194.1:0-4412 GCA_036741295.1 Gaiellaceae bacterium | reverse complement strand
TCGCCCGCAAGGTCGCGATCGCGGCGCGGCTCGTCGGCGGCGGCTCGTGGCGGCGAACGGTCACGCTGCGCGACCCGACGGCCGAGCGCGACCGGCTCAGAGCTGCGCTCGCTCCCAAGCTGTCTGAGCTGCCTGCTCCTGTGCTCGAGCTGCGCCTCGAGATCGTCGCGCTGACGGAGTCGCGCGGGCAGCAGCTCGAGCTCGTCTGCGTAGAAGGCGACGGGCTCCAGATGCAGTTGCAGGAGGGCCTGAAGCAGGTGTGCGCCAGTACCGGCTCCGGCTCTGTGTGCTCGGTCGTGGAGGTCGCGCCGTGGTCACGGATTCCCGAAGCGCGCGCGTTGCTTCTACCGCGGGACGACTGAATGCTCCGCGTCCGGCGCTCGTCGAGGAAGAGTTCGACGGGACGCCGCGCCGCGTGAACCGCCAGCCGGTGGCTCTCGTCCGCGAGGAGTGGCGCGTCGTCGATCGCTGGTGGACGGAAGCGCCGGTCGACCGGCGCTATTTCGATCTCGTCCTCGAGTCGGGCCAGCTCGCGGTCGTCTACCGCGACGGCGAGCTCGAGTCTTGGTGGACACAGCGTGCGTGATCGCTCGGGTTCCAGCGGCGTCAGGCGGTGGCGGAGCCGGGCTCCGCCCGGTGGGAGCCGCCGCCGGCCAGGGGCCCGAGATGGTTCACGCAGAAGGCTTGAGCGCGTCCTCCGCGAGCCGGTGCCACTCGTCCGCGTGAGTCGCGGGCACGACCACCCACTCCTTCATCGGGCGGCCGCCCATCGGGTCGAACAGCTCCGCGCCGTCGAGCGCGAGCGTCCGCTCGCGCGCCGCCGCGTCCGGCAGCTTGAAGACGATCGACTCCTGCCAGAAGCCGGCGACCGCTTTGCCGCCGCGCTTCACGCACGGCATGCCGAACATCTTTCCGAGCGTGACGTCGTCGTTCCGGGCGGCGAGGTCGTCCGCGAGCTCGTCGTAGCGGGCCTGCGCGTCCATCTAGTGGGCCCTGATCCGTCCGGCGAAGCCCGCATCCGGGGCGTGGAAGTTGAGGAGGGTCGTGTCGCCGGTCGGCCGGTGAGCCCCGTGCTGAACGCCGGGCGCGGCAACCATCACCGCGCCCTCGGGCGCGTGCCCGGCGAGGAACTCGATCTCGCCGTCCAGGACGAAGAAGCCGTCTAGGTGGTCGTCGTGAGTGTGGGGATCGACGCCCTCCCAGCCGGGTGTCACGGCGAGCTCCAGAAACGACAGCTCCGGAGTGTCGGCGAGGATCGTGACCGTCCGGTCGCCGCGTTCGAATCGCTCGCCCTCGTCCGGCAAGCAGACGACTGCATGGCTCGCCGGCCGGCCACCGTCCTCCGGCGGATCCCAGCTGTCCCACTCGAACTCCCGCTTGTCGCGCGCCGCCCGCAGGAAGTCGGCGAAGCCGCCGTTCGGCGCGTGGAAGTTGAGGTAGACGGCGCGGGCGTCGCTCTCGTTCGCGAACGTGTGCACGACGTTTGGTGGGGCGATCACGACGGACCCGGCCGGCGCTCGAACGATGTGCTCGGCGCCGGGCCCGAGCCCGAACTCGATCTCGCCCTCGACGATGTAGAACGCGTCCGCGTGCTGCCGGTGGACGTGCGGGTCGGGCCCGCGCTCCCCGGACTCGTAGCGCGTCCACGTCATGACGAGCTGAGGCTCGTCGACGAGGATGAGGACGTTCCGCGCAGCACGGTCGCTGATTGTCTCGCCCTCGCCAGGAGGTAGCAGCGTTGCCTCCATGAAACGAGTCTATGCGCGGGGCTTCCAGCCACCGGTCGAGGCCGTAGAATCATGCGCTTGGCCGTGGCCGAATACGCCCTTTCTATCGTCGTCGGCTCGAACGGTGCTGCGGGATCGGTTGAGGGATTGCTCGAGACGCTCGAGCCCCAGGTCGACGGGGCCGAGGTGCTCATTTGCGAGCCGAAAGCGAGCGCTCGGGAGGTGCAGCAGCGCTTCCCCTTCGCACGCTTCGTAGAGCGCGCGGACGCGCTCGTCCCGGTGCTCTGGGCCGAGGGCATAGCGGAGAGCACGGGCCGCGCCGTGGCGCTCACGATCTCGCCGATGCGGCCGGCCCCCGACTGGGTCGCAACGATCCGGGCCCAGCTCGAACGCGTGGACGTTGTCGCGGGCGCGATCGACCCCGGCCGCGGGCTCCGGCTGAGCGATTGGGCGGAGTACTTCGTCCGCTACGCGCGCGACATGCTGCCCTTCGCCGGTCACGAGTCCGTCGACCTTCCGGGCGACAACGCGGCGTACAGGCGTGACGTTCTCGAGCACGCTCGGCACCTCTACCGCGATGGTTTCTGGGAGCCGGACGTCCACCGCTTCCTGCACCAGCGCGGAGCGGCGCTCTGGCATGCGCCCGAGCTCGTCGTTCGCCTGGGCAGGTCAGCCGGTGCCCGTGCGTTCGCGCGGCAGAGGCTCGCGCACGGTCGGGTCTACGGTGCTCAGCGTGGTAGCGCCATGAGTGCAATGCGTAACCTGGCCGGCGTGCTCGGGGCACCGCTCGTTCCGCCGGTATTGATCACACGCGTCGTGCGCGAGACGCAGCGTCGCGGGCGGCTTCGTGGCCGCCTGCTCGCTGTGCTACCTATCATCGTGGTGTTCGACTGCGCCTGGGCCGCCGGCGAGGCACTGGGTCATCTCGACGCTTTGCGGCGCCGATGACCGACCCGCAGCTGTCCGTCGTCGTCGCATCCGTGAATGGATTGCCCTATCTCGCCGAGTGCCTGACCGCGCTCGAAGGACGCGCCCCGGAAGCCGAGGTCGTCGTCGCAGACTGGACGGACGATGCGACCCGTGAGACGGTGCGGCAACGATGGCCGCGCGTCCGTCTGCTCTCGTTTGACGAGCCGAAGACTGTTCCGGAGCTGCGCGCAGCGGGAATCGCCGACACGACGAGCCCGTATGTAGCTGTGATCGAGGATCACTGCAACGTGCGGGAAGGGTGGGCGGACCGCATCGTGGAGCTGCATCGTGCGGGCCGCCCGGTCGTTGGCGGACCGGTTCACAACGCCGCGACCGCGAGGATCCGCGATTGGGCCGCCTTCTTCTGCGAATACAGCGCGTCCATGGCCCCGGCTCCCGTCGGTGAGGTCGAGTCGCTGGTCGGCATGAACGTCTCGTACGACCGCCGTGCGCTCGACGCCATGCAACCGCTGCTCGAGAGGGGACGCTGGGAAAGCGACCTGCACCCGCACCTTCAGCGTAGCGGCCTGCCGTTGTTCGCCGACGATGCTGTCGCGCTCGATCACGCGAAGGACTTCGGATTCCGCGAGTTCGTGGCGCAGCGCTACCACTACTCGCGGTCGTACGCTGGAATGAGGCTGGAGTGGCTCGGCGCTCGGCGCTGGGTCCACCTGCTTGGCTCGCCGCTGCTCGTGCCGGTCCTCTACGCCCGGATCGCCGGCAACGTACTCCGCCGGCGCGTTCACCGGCGGGAGCTTGTGAAGGCGACCCCGCTGATTGTTCTGTACCTCGGTGTCTGGAGTTTCGGCGAGGCGGTCGGATACGCGTTCGGCGGCGGGCAAAGCCTTCTGAAGGTGCGCTGAGCCGTGCGGGTTGGTGTAGACGCGACCAGCTGGTCGAACCGTCGCGGGTACGGCCGGTTCGCACGGAACGCGCTCGGCCGCCTCGTCGAGCTCGACGCCGAGACGCGCTACGTCTTCTTCGTGGCCGCTGAGGAGGAGGCTGCCTTCGAGCTGCCCGCGCGCGCCGAGGTTCGGCCCGTGCCGGGAGTGAGGGCGTCGGTCGACGGCTCGAGCCGCCGCTCCGTTGACCTCGCGCGCCTGACCCTGGCCGTGAGTCGGGGCGGCCTTGATGCGCTGCTCTTCCCCTCGGTGTACACCTACTTTCCAGTTGTCGGAGTGCCGAGCGTGGTCGGCCTCCACGACGTGATCACGCGGCAGTTGCCAGAGCTCGCCTTCGGCGGGAGGAAAGACCGAGCCCTCTGGCGCCTGAAAGAGCGCATCGCAATCAAGCGGGCCACCGGGCTCTTCACGGTTTCCGAAGCCTCACGGCGCGAGCTGGCACAGGCCGTTCCGATCGCCCCCGAGCGGATCGCTGTCGTTCCGGAGGCTCCTGACCCCGCCTTCCGCCCGCGGCAACGCGATGAGGCGGACGCGGTGGCCGCAAAGCTCGGGCTGGGGCTCGACGAGCCACTCGTCGTCTATGCGGCCGGACTGAGCCCGCACAAGAACGTGGAGATGCTTGTCGAGGCTTTCGCCGCAATCTCGACCCCCGCGCGGTTGGTGCTCGCCGGCGACCTCGAGGACGGCCCGTTCCTGTCCGCCGTAAGCTCGATCCGTACGCGGATCCGCACGCTCGGAGTGGAAGAGCGCGTCGTCCTCCCCGGCTTTCTGAGCGACGACGAGCTGGCCTGCCTCTACAGCGTCGCGGCCGCGG
>DAINSN010000193.1:0-4459 GCA_036741295.1 Gaiellaceae bacterium | reverse complement strand
CGCGCCGAGCCCGAGATGACCGTCGACTCCGAGATCATCTTCGCGCTCGCCGAGCTTTCGCGTGGCCGGACGGCCGAGGCGCTTCGGCAGCTCTACGGCTCGCTGGCGACGGCCTGGCTCGACGAGGGCCGCTCGGAGCTGGTCCTCGCACGTGGCCTCGGCCGGCCCCTTTGGATCGGGCATACGAAGAACGAGCTGTTCTTCGCTTCGACGCGGATCGCGCTCGAGCTCGTCGAGAGCTACGTCGGGATCAAGCTGCGCAAGAGCGAGTTGCCGGAAGGGACAGTTGTCACCGTCGAAAGCGGCAAGATCGTCGCCCGCGAGTCGTTTCATCTGGATCGCTCCTTCGAGGAGGAGCCGCTCCCGGCCGTTCGCGCACCGGCTGAGGGCCGCTCGTGCCTCGAGCGTCTCGCCCGGCTCCACGCCGCAGCCGCCTGACGCTTAACAACTCCTAACGCGCATCTCAGGTTCCTCTTAGGGGACCGTGGCAGCGTGAGATCGTGCGCAGGTCCTTTACAAGGCGCCGCGCGCTCGGGGCAGCGGCGGCAGTCGCCGGGTCGGGAGCGGCCGCCAGGCTGTCGCAGTTCTCACCGCCGGCCGAGGCGGCCACTCCACCGCATCAACATCATCCGCTCGTGCCGGGCTCTGCCCATTCGGGCTTCGCGGACGGCAGCACGACCGTGGACCCGCTGGTGAACGGGTTCGACCCGAGCGCGATCATGCGCGACTTCGACTGGGGCAAGACGCGCCCTCTCGCGGGTGGCCGCATGCTGCGCGAGTGGGAGCTGATTGCGTACGACAAGCAGATCGAGATCGTCCCCGGCGTCAAGTTCTCCGCGTGGACGTACAACGGTCGCGTCCCGGGGCCCACGCTACGCGCCCGCGAGGGCGACCTGCTGCGGATCCACTTCGTCAACGCGGGCACGCATCCTCACACGATTCACTTCCACGGCATTCACCCGGCCGTGATGGACGGCACCCCGGGGATCGGCGAGGAGATCGGCGGCGGTCTCATCGACGTCGGCGAGAAGTTCACCTACGAGTTCGAGGCGCAGCCGTTCGGGCTGCACCTGTATCACTGTCACGCGTCGCCGCTCGCCGGGCACATCGCGAAGGGCCTCTACGGGACGTTCATCGTCGACCCGCCTGAGGGTCGCCCCCACGCCGACGAGCTCGTGATGGTGCAGAACGCGTTCGATCCCAACTTCAACGACGACAACGAGGTCTACGCGGTCAACACCGTCGCCTTCCACTTCATGTATCGGCCGGTTCGCGTCAAGCGCGGCGAGCTCGTCCGGATCTACCTCGTCAACATCGTCGAGCTCGACCCGATCAACTCGTTCCACATCCACGGGAACTTCTTCCACCGGTTTCCGACCGGGACGTCGCTCTTGCCGAGCGAGTACACGGACACGGTCATCCAGGGGCAGGGCCAGCGGGACGTACTGGAGCTGCGCTTTCCGCACACGGGGAAGTTCATGTTCCACGCGCACAAGAGCGAGTTCGCAGCGCTCGGCTGGATGGGCTTCTTCGAAGTCGTGGAGTGACGGGTGCTCGATCGCCTGCTACGCCGGATCTGGTTGCTCGGAGTGCCCGTGGGGCTTCTTGGCGCGGCCGCCGTGATCGCCTACGCGCGACCGTGGCACGACGCTGGGGCCACGACTCATGAGGTAACGGTCACCCAGGCGGTCCTGCGGCCCGGAGCGATCGTGCTCGTCGTCGTCAACAATTCGAGGGAGACCGTGCGCGTGGCGCAGGTCATCCTCAATGACGCCTTCGTCGACTTCCGTCAGAGCCGGCGCGAGGTCACGCCCGGAGCTGCCGAGCGGATCACCGTCTCGTATCCGTGGATTCCCGGCGAGTCCTACGACGTCCAGCTGATGACGCCGACGGGCGCGACGATCGCGTACGGGATCGAGGAAGCGGAAGCCGGCGCACAGCAGGCCTAGCTAGCTGTCCTGCCTACAGAGGTTGTGAGGTGCCCGTCGGAGCCGACGCGCACGCCCTCCTCGTCGAGGCGCTCTTTGATCAGGAACTGGAACGTCGACCACGCCCCGCGGCGTGCATCGAACATCCGGTACACCTGCCACTCGGTCAAGAGGCTGTCGTTCTTCCTGCGCGCGGTGGCCCAGTCGGCGAACTTCGGCAGGCGCTTGAGCTTACGAGCGAGCGCGACGCCCTGCTCGACCGCGCGCTCGAGCCGCTCCTCGCCGATCGGGACGTCGAAGCCGGCTTCGCGCAGCGCTTCTGCTAGGGAACCGAAGGTGTGCCAGTACAGAGACTTCGAGGGCATCGACCCGCGCCTGGCGTCGAGATCCTTCGCGGTCGGCACGCGGCCGAGGTCCTCCCCCAGTTCGCGCAGGAGCCCCACCAGCTCCTCGCGCGTGGCGAAGCGACGGGGAACGAGGCCGGCCTCCCGCTTTGCCGCGTTCCAGCTGCCGAAGTGCTCGATGACCGTCTGCGGATGAACGGCCGTGTCAGGGTCGGCCGCGAACTCGCGCATCGTCGGCGAGCGGCCGAGCCGCTCGGCAGACGCGCGTAGCTCTTCGAGGATCTGATCGTTCGAGTACCGCTTGCGGATTCCGGCCTGGAACGAGGCGAGCGCGTCGGGGTCGATCTTCGCGACCGCCCTGTAGGGCGGTTTGCGGGCCATGCCAATAAGGATAGAGCGTTCTGGAAAGAACGCAAGTTAAGGCTTGAACCGTTAGGGACGGTAAGAGCTAGGACGCTTGCGAGGCCACGAGCGAGAGGCGGGCCTTGTCGGCGTCGCTCTGGAGGCTCTCGAGCGGCAGGATCCGCTCCAGGGCCGTGACGCACCGCGGGCAGAACTGGGTCCCCGCTGCCCGGCGGAGCTCCTGCAGAGCCTCCGCGGCGGGCCGGGCCGCGCGGTAGATGCGGGTCGTCAGCATCGAGTCCAGCGCGTCGGCCACGTGGATGATGCGGGCGCCGAGCGGGATGTCCTCCCCTTGCAGCCGGTCCGGATACCCCGTCCCGTCGAAGCGCTCGTGGTGATGGCGGATGGCCGGCACTGCGTCGTTGAGGAAGCCCAGGCGGTCGATGATGCGTGCCCCCTCCTCCGCGTGCCGCTGCATCAGCGACCACTCGTCGGGCGTGAGGCTCGCGGGCTTCAGGAGGATCGAGTCGGGGATGGCGAGCTTGCCGATGTCGTGGAAGAGCGCCGCATGCCCGAGCAGGTCGAGCTCCGCATGCGAGAGCCCGAGCTCCCGGCCGATTGCCAGCGCGAGCTGCTGGACGCGGCGCGAGTGACCGGCGGTGTAGGAGTCCCGCGCGTCCACCGTCGCCGACAGCGACTCCATCGCTGCCGTGGAACGCTCCTTGAGGAGCTTGTTCGCCAGCTCGAGCGAGACGTTCTGCGACTGGATCGTCTCTGCAGCCTGGCGGAGCTTCTGGGCGCTGCGCTGGGTGTGCTTGAGATACGCCTCCTGTGTCTTGCGCATCAGCAGCAGCGGAACCGCGAAGACCGCGAGCGCGAGCAACTGGACCGCCTCGTACGCGAGCGCCATCACGCCGCCGATGAAGCCGTAGACGAGGTAGTGCGGCAGCAGCCACGCGAACCGCTCCCGGAAGACCGACCACCAACGCTCATGTCCCTGCAGGGCGAGAGCGAGCGAGACGAGGCCCATGTTGACGACGAAGTAGGCAGCGCCGGCGAGCAGGCCTAGGCCGGAGGCGGCGAGCTCGTGTGCGGTCCCGTTCGGGAAGAAGGCTGCGATCTTGAACACGCTCGCCGCGGCGAGCGATGCCAGCGTCAATGCGCCGACGTTGAAGAGCACGTTGTGCAGCGGCGCGCGGCGCGCGCTCCACTCGACCGCCACACTCGCGAGCGCGAGTGGCAATGCGGCACGAAAGCCGAAGAGCGAGGCGGCCGCGAGACAGCCCACGGCGCTGACCGAGAGCACGGCCGATCCTTCGTCCGCCTCGAGCGCGAGGGCCTGCCCCACTCCGACGAGCCCGACGACGGTGAGTAGACCCAGCAGGTCCTTGGAGGTCCAGGTGAAGGCAAGGCCGACGACGCCGGCCCCGACTCCGACTGCACTCACCAGGCCGACGATCAAGCTCAGCCGGCGGTCGAGCGAGAGGAAGCGCGGGCCGTGGACCGCGTGCGGGCGTGGATGTCGAACCTCACGGCGTTCCTCCAGGGGCTGTACCTGGGGCGCGCCCGGGAGCGGCGCGTGATGGTCTCCGTCCTCGGGAACCGCGATCAGGCGGGTCGCGCGGTCGGCCGGCACGAGCAGCGGCTCGGAGCTCGCGCCGAGGACGCGGTTTCGTCCCTGCAGCTTGGCGCGGTACACGGCGAGGTCTGCCTGGTGGATGAGCTCGTTCGCGTCGGTGCCGTCCTTCGGGAAGCCGGCGACTCCGATCGAGACCGTTGCCCGGATCGGCTCGCTCGAGGTCTCGACGTCGAACGTGCGCTCCGCGACGGCGCGGCGGATCCGCT
>DAINSN010000192.1:0-4464 GCA_036741295.1 Gaiellaceae bacterium | reverse complement strand
GCCTGCAAATCGGATGTTTTGTGATGTACGACCGAATTTACGCACCCCCCACGCCGACGAACTATGTGACAGTGGACTTCGGCGACCCCGACACCCGACGTTCTCGACGATGGCGCACGAAATCGGCCGCGCCTGTGACCTCCTCCATGGCGACAACACGCTTATGGTCCCGAACGAGCCTCACCCGCCGGTCCTCACCGAGGGTCAAACATTTCTCTTTCGCAACTCGCGACATGTGACGTCGCTCTAGGAACCTCCGCCGCAGTTCGACGTGCCAAGACCTGGACTTCTCCCGCCAGGAATCGACCGACCGCCTCGATCGATGTGCGTGACGATCAGGGACCGTGGTGATCCGCCGTCCAGCGGCCGACGTGGATGTCCACGAACTCGGCCGGCCACAGCGGAGCAACGCCGACGACGCAGACGAGGCGTCCGTTGTCGAGGTCGTTCTGCGTCATCGTGATGCGGTCGCACCTGACGACGAAGGACTCCTCGGCCTTGTCGCCGGCGAGGGCACCCCTGCGGAACTCTGCCAGGAGAAAGTCCGAGATCGTGGAGCGCACGCTTGCCCAGAGGTCCTCGCCGTTCGGGTCGAAGACGGTCCACTGCGTTCCTCGGTCAATCGAGTGCTCGAGGTAGAGGAAGTAGCGGCGGATGTGCACGTATTTCCACTCCGGGTTGGCCGACATCGTACGCGCGCCCCAAATGCGAACGTGGCGGCTCCCGGAGCTGCGAAGGGCATTGATCCCACGAGAGCTCAACGCTGCCGCTTCGCGGTCGCTCAGCCTCGTCGCTAGACCGGCTGCCCCAGTCAGCGGTTCGTCCGCCGGCGCCTTGAATACACCGCGGTTGATGTCATTGCGCGCATAGATGCCCGCGACGAACCCGCTCGGAGGGAGGTCGATCTCCGTCTCCGTAATCGGGTCGTGCACCCGCACCCACGGGTAGTAGAGGGCCGCGTAGGACGAGTTGATCGCGTCGCGCAGCGCGACGACCCCGTCGACCGTCTGCCCGCTGGCGGGATCCACGACGGCGAACCGGTACCGCGTCCGCTCCGCGTGCTCGACCAGAGTCTGCGCGATCGGCTCGCCGGGCGCGGCGACGATGGCAACCTCGGGGCTCTTCTCGAGCTTCCGCAACCCCAACTCGTATTCGGCCGCCCCCGGCCGCCGCTCCTCCGGGCCGATCACGCGTTGCACGAAAAGCCGCTCTCCACCCTGCGCGAAGAACACCCGCGCCGCGTGCCACATGTAGTTGTCCACTGGGGCATCGGCGCCGGCGAACGTCAGCCGGCATCCGTAGCCGTAGGTGCGCTCGAAATCGGCGAGGCTTGAGATTCGAACCGGCCCGTCAGTCGGACCAACGGCCGTCGCGCCGACGAAGCCGGCCGTCGACGTGCTGACGCCCTCGATCGACTTGCTTCGGAAGGAGACCTCCTCCACGAAAACGCCGGGATGGATGAACTCGGGCATGTCGCTCTCCTCCGGTGGTCTTTGATGGTTGTGGCCGCGCAGGGCGTCGTGTTATCAACGCCCGAGCGCTGTCGCCTGTCGATACGGCCCGTAGTCGTCGCACCGGAGCGGCAGCCGAACCAGCTAAACCGAAGACATTGCAGCGGCGGCGTAGCGCTCGCTCGCGAACGTCTAGATCGGTGTTCCCCAGATATCGACGTTGAGCGACTTCCGCAGCGCGACATACGTCGCCGGATTTGGACCTGCGACCGCCGGGTTATGAGGCTCGCTTTGCCGAACGGCGCCCGACTCCGCGGTTCACGACGTTAGCTGGCCTGGCGATCAGCTGAGGCCCCTCACGCGCTGCAGAGAATCGCCGTTCCTGGATCACCCGCCTCGACTAGTGAGTACGGGCGCATCTCGGAGTAGAGACTTGTCGACTCGAGCACGCGAATTCGGAGCCCGCTCATTGGTACTCGACGAGCACTGATACGGGCTGTCCGCCCTGGTGGACGACCGAGGCGACCTGGTCGGTGTTGACGAGTTCGTAGACGACCTGGCGACCTGCGGGAACGGTGAGGTTCTGGAAGATCCGCCACTGGCCAGGCTGACCAATCGCCAGTCGCACCGTCGCCCCCTGGAAGTCGCTGGCAAGCGAGACGAAGACGCGACCGAACCGGACGGCCCCCATGCCGTTCGGCGGCGGCAACGCGATCATCCCGGTAGTGGCTGGGCGGACTTCGACGGCGTATGCGCCAGACATCAGGCTCTCCTTTGTCGAAAGGCGACGGAGGTGGGAAAGAGCAGGACGCTCACGTCAGGGCGGTTCCGCGCCCGAGCGTCGTCGTTATTGGTATTCGACGAGGACATCGACGGGCTCTCCGCCCTGGTGGACGACCGAGGCGACCTGGTCGGTGTTGACGAGTTCGTAGACGACCTGGCGACCTGCGGGAACGGTGAGGTTCTGGAAGATCCGCCACTGGCCAGGCTGACCAATCGCCAGTCGCACCGTCGCCCCCTGGAAGTCGCTGGCAAGCGAGACGAAGACGCGACCGAACCGGACGGCCCCCATGCCGTTCGGCGGCGGCAACGCGATCATCCCGGTAGTGGCGGGCTCGACCGTGACGGTATAGGAGCCGCCGCCCGGCATGTACGGCTGCAGGACGCGCCGCATGCGCCGCTGACATACCGCACAGAACGGGTTGGTCAAAGCCCGCATCCGGCAGGTGAACTGCGGGCGGTACGCGCCGCAGTGGTAATAGTCGGCGCCCTCGAAGGCGCCGACCGTGTTCCCGGCGACCGGATTCGGCTGCGGATCGCACTGCGTGCAGTCGGCGTTGGCCGTCGTCGGCATCGGGGTCGACGCAGCGATGAGGTCTCGCCACTTGTTGGTTGCCCTATTGGCGTCGATGGTGACGTTCTCCGCCGCCGGCTCCGTGCCGGGGTGCACGTCTCGGTTCGTGTCGACACCGCAGCCGAGGTAGTACTCGTATTCGTCGGCCAACGCGAACGCGGTATGGCCCATCTCGTGCAGGCCGATCTCGTTCGCGCCGGCGGCGAGCGAGAACACCGCCACGGAACCCCCTGAACCCCCGTAGACCGTCGAGTTCACGATCACCATGACCATGTTCCACTGCGGCACCTGCGCTCCGGCTACCGAGAGAGCGGTAGCAGCGTTCACGAGGAGAAGCCTCCGTGCGCCGTTGTTGCAGAACGAGGCGTCGAAGTAGGTCCGCGCCGTTGCTCCCGTGCCTCCGCATGCCACGGGATCGTCCGCGCCGCTGTCGGTCGAGCTGACATCGACGCGGTACACGTTTATCCCCCGCTGCAGGTCGTCGAACGGCGGCGTCGTGAACAGCGTGTTGATGAATGACTGGACGTCGTTCGAGAACTGGCCGAGCTGTCCCAATTGGTAGCCGTCGCCCATGATCACCAGGTTCCAGCGCTCGGTCGGCGGCCCGTTGTCGACGACCTGCGTCGTGCCGACGACGGAACCGTCCGCAGTGCTCACTCGCCGTTCCCCCGCTGCTCAGGCCCATCTGCAAGACTGAACCGATGCGTCTCCGCCGCAGGCGTAGCCTCCGGCGTTTCAGTCACGGGACTGCTCACGAGTGCTACGTGGTCCGCCTCCGGCAACTCCGGGATCACCACCGCGAAAGCGCCGCTCGGACGCTCTACCGGGATCCGCGCGATCGACCGTTCGGCGTCATCCGAAAACACCTCGGCGTCCCGGCGAATCGGTGCGTGCATGATCTGCCGGTGCAACACGGCCCCTTGCGCGTCGCGTACCTCCAACCAGAAGCCTTTCTGTGCCTCGAAGCCTTCCAACGGGTCGCTTGGAGGCGGAACCATCTCCACACGCTGCCGCGACAGAAGTCGCAGATCATCGCCTTCGTAGGAGAAGATCAGCCGAACGGCACCACCGCGCTCCGTCTCGTCGAGGTGGCCCTGGCTCAACGCAGCCTCGCGAGAGCTTCGTGGTAACCACGCCCCCCGATCTCTGCCCTAAAGGAGATCCTCCAGCCGCAGCGACACGTTGTTACCGGCGACATGGGTCGCACTCCTTCCGTGGCGCTTCTTCGATCTTACGACCAAACGACTCCCAGATCAACCTTCTGCACCTGTTCGCCTCTTTCCAGCTCGTCAGAACCGATGCGACGAACGCCCGACAGAGGCAGCGACAGGACAGGCGGAAGACGAAACCGCCCGACTAGCTCAGCAGCCAGACGACCAGGAGCGGATCCGGAGCGACCGCGGGGTCGGGAGAGGGGCAGCTCCCCGAGCGCGAGTTGATTTTCGCATTTCGGACTTGTGAGGTGCCAAAACTCGGTCCACATCCCGAAAATCACGGATTTGCGGCCAGTAACCGAGTTTTGACACCTGAGGGGTTTCAAAACTCTGATTCGTGGCCGGGAATGACTCGTTTTCCAGGATGAACCGGAATTTTGAAACCCTTCAGGTCGCACTAGAACCCCATCAAAGCCAGGCCCAGCTTGAAAAGGGCACTGCGCTG
>DAINSN010000191.1:0-4465 GCA_036741295.1 Gaiellaceae bacterium | reverse complement strand
CGCTCGCGCATGAAGCCCTGACGCGCGGCGCTGACAAGCGCCACTGCCTCAGGGAAGAGCACCCGCATCGCGTCGCGGAGCGCCTGTGCCTGCTCGCCTGCCGTTCCGGCGGGCTGCAGCTGCGAGAGCGCTGCGCCTGTCAGCTCGACCGCCGTGTTCAAGGTCAACGTGGCGAACTGCTCGCGCTGGGTCTCGTGCACGGTCGCCGCCTGCTGCTCTGCGAACTCCCGCAGACCGCGCAGGAGATCCTCCGGGTCGCCGCCGATCGGGAAGCTGAATCCACCTTCCATGGCCCACAGCATACGGACCAGTGAACGGTTAAGGTCGGTCCGTGGAGGAGCGGGCAGGCGTCGTCCTTCCTTCGAAGCCGGCCGAGCGAGACTGGCCTCGGATGGATCCTCCGAACGTTCTGTGGTTCGCCGGCACGTACGCGGTGGCGTTCGGGTCGTACGCGCTCCTCGGCGCATTGCCCGAGTCGCACTCGAGCGTGTGGATCTTCCTCGCGGCGATCGGGCTCCTGCTGGTGTACACCGCGGCGTCGCACAGCCTGTTGCGGCATGGGTGGTGGGTCCCCAGCGGCCTCGCTGCAGCCGTGGCGGTCGCAATGGTTCCCGCCGTTGCCGTTGGCTTCCTCCGGCTGATCGACGTCTGGTCGAGCGAGGTTCCCATCACGGACTTCAACGGCTGCGCGGTCGCCGTGGCAATCGTCACGGCAATTGCCGGGCTGATCGCCTACTGGCTGACGCGTTTCTCGTTTCTCTACTTCACGGTCGTCACGGCGATTCTCGTGGCAGCCCAGTTCCTTGCCGTCGCAGGGAGCTCACCGAGCGGCGACGACCGGGCCACCGCAGCTCTCGTCGCCGGCGGGCTGATCGTGATCGCCGGTGTCTTCATGGATGCCTTCGGCCGGCGCCGTGACGCATTCTGGTTCCACGCGCTCGGTTGGTTCAGCGCCGCTGCGGGGCTCGTCTTCTTCACTGTCGAGCCGGGCGGCGACTCCGAGCGCGGGTGGATCCCGATGCTCATCGTGGGCACGCTGCTCGTGATCGCTTCCGGCCTGATCCGCCGCGCGACCTGGGCCGTGTACGGCGTGCTCGGCTACTACGCACCGCTCTTGCACTACATGATCACGGGGCTGAACCAGAACGGCTGGGTGTTCGCCGTCGCTTCGCTCGCCGTGGGGCTCAGCATCTTCGTCTTGGGCATCCTGATCCACCGCTTCGGTGGGAAATGGAGCGAGCGCTTCGTGCGCCGGCCGCCACCGCGGCCCGACTACTCCAGCTTGAGCTTGTAGTTCAACTCGAGATCGCGAGTCAACTCGTCGATTGCCGGCAGCGCACTCTGTAACGCGCCGGCGACGTCGCCGTTCGCAGCGGCGCCGAGCGAGTCCAGATACGCGGGCGAGGCGAGCCGCGGCTCGTCGCCGGTCGCGATCGACGCAGCGCTCTCCTCGGCGATCTCGACGAGCGCGGCGATGGAGGCCGCGTCGCGGATCAAGGTGCGATTCGTCAGCGGAGACCCTCGGTCGTCGAGAGCGAGCCAGCTCTGCGTGCCGTCCGCCTGGGCAAAGGCACAGAGATAGACACGCTCGCCGGACGCCGGCTCGACGGGCAGAACAGCGGCAAGCTCCTCGCCGGGCGCCACATATCGCGCCGCAGCCTCGGCGATCCGACCGACGTCCTCGCTCAGCGACACGGCGCCAGCATAAACTCGGCCTTGTGGCAGGGGCCGTCTCCGCCCGGACGCTTTTCGCGCCGCTCGGGCCGACTTACGACCGCTATGCCGCCGCTCTCTCTTTCGGCCAAGACCCACGCTGGCGCCGCTTCCTCGTCTCGCGCGTCGACGCAGACTCCGCGGACACCGTGCTGGACGTCGCCACCGGAACCGGCGCGGTCGCCCGCGAGCTCCTCCGGCAGAAAGGTTGCACGGTCGTCGGGCTCGACCAGAGCCCGGAGATGCTGGCCGAGGCTCGACGCCGATTGCCCGACAACGTAGAACTGGTCGAGGGGACGGCCGAGCAACTTCCGTTTCCCGACGCATCGTTCGACGCGCTGACGTTCACGTACCTCCTCCGCTACGTGTCCGACCCTGCGGCGACGTTGCGCGAGCTCGCACGCGTGGTGCGTCCGGGCGGCACGATCGCAGGCCTCGAGTTCGCCGTCCCGCATGGTGCGTGGCGGCCTTGGTGGGAGCTGTACGTTCGCGCGGTTCTGCCGCTCGCCGGCCGAGTGATCTCGCCCGGCTGGGGCGAGGTCGGCGACTTCCTCGGCCCGAGCATCAGGAATTTCTACGCACGGTGGCCTGAGCAGCGGTTGCTCGAACTCTGGCAAGCGGCCGGAATCGCCGGGGCGACGTCGCAACGGCTCAGTCTCGGCGGCGGAATCGTCACGTGGGGCCGGCGCGCTTGACCGGCACTGCCCGTCCCGCCTTCTACGCGCTCGCGCCCGGCGGCTGGCGCGACTACGTCACGCTGCTGCATCCGCCGTACACGCTCTGGCATCTCTCGTACGTGGCGATCGGCGCAGCGCTCGCGCCCCACTTCAAGGCCGCTGTGCTGGGCTTTGGACTGCTGGCCTTCTTTCTGGGGATGGGCATCGCGGCGCATGCTCTCGACGAGCTGAACGGACGTCCACTCCAAACACGAATCGGCGACACGGCGCTCGTAGCTCTTGCCGTCGTGTCGCTGGGCGGCGCAGCCGCCATCGGTGTCGCGGTCGCGCTGCGCACAAGCCTCTGGCTGCTCGTGTTCGTCGCAGCAGGGACGTTCATCGCCGTCGCGTACAACCTCGAGCTCTTCGGCGGACGCGTACACGGCGATCCCTGGTTCTCCCTTGCCTGGGGAGCCTTTCCCGTCCTCGCGACCTACTTCGCCGCAGCCGAGACGATTCGCGTCGAAGCGGTGCTCGCCGCCGCGTTCGCCGCGTTCCTCAGCCACGCGCAGAGGCGCCTCTCGACGCCGGTACGCCTCGTCCGCCGCCGCGCGCGAGATGTGTCGGGCCGCATCGAGCTGGTCGACGGCTCGACGATCGACATCACCCGTGAGACCTTCACCGTCGAGTCGGAACGGGCACTGCGAGCGCTCTCCGCGGCTGTTGTCAGCCTGGCGCTCGCGCTCGTCCTACTCCGCGTAACCTGACGCCGTGGAACTGGTCACGATCGTGCAGATCGCCTTCGCCGCAGCAGCGGCCGTTGCGGCCCTGACACTGCTCGGCGTCGCGTTCGATCGCAGCCGGCGCCGCGTGCTCGTCGCACTCGCCGTGCTCTCGGGCCTGACCGCCGTCGCCGCTTGGGTCGGGTTCGGTCTCCGTCCGGAGAGGGGGATCGCAGCCGCAGCCGGTGGGATCACGGTCGCGTTCGTCGCGCAGCTTGCAGCGGTGAAGTTGCGCGATCTCCTGCGGGCAGCTCGGCGCGTGGACGACCAGCTCGCACGCGCACAAGGCCGGCTCAACTCCGTGATCGCGCGCGAAGCCGACGAGCGAAACGCCGAGCTCGAGCGAACGCTCGCACGCGCCCGCGCGGACTCGGCTTCGATCCTGGCCGAGCAAGAGCGCCGGATGGCCGAGGAGAGAAGAGCGGCGACGGCTGATCGCTCGCGCGCTGCAGCGGACGAGCTGGGCGAGGCGCTCGCCGCAGCGCAACAACAGATGGAAGTGCGCCTCACAGCTTGGACGGACGATCTCGAGCGCAAGCAGCGCGGAGTCGGCGACCAACTGGCGCAGTTGGCGCAACGGCAGAAGCAGCTGATCTCGGAGGCCGAAGCGAGGATCGCAGCCGACGCCGAACGCCTCGAGGGCGAAAGCGAACAGCAGCGCGCAAACCTCGTACGCCTCCGCGACGAGCTGGCGCGTGCATCGCAGGAGGCGGTGGCAGCCGGCAGCGCCGAGCTCGAGGGCTACGCGTCCGAGCGACGGCGTTCCCTCCACGAGCTCAACGAGCGCATCCGCAAACGCGAGCGCCAACTGACGGAGCTGATCGAGCGCGAGGAAGCCGACGCAACACGTCGCATCCAGGCGGGCTTCGCAGATGTCGAGCGCCGCCAGCTCGAACAGCTCGAACGCATTCTGGCGCGCGCGACGTCCAGCTACTCCGATGCGGCGACGCAACAGTTCGCCGACACGGTCAAGTCATCCCGAGAAGCTGCCGCGATCCGGCTGTCACGTGAGCTCGACCGCGCGGTGCAAGCATTCGCTCGCGAAGCGCAGACAGTTCTCGCCGACCGGCTCGCGCAGGTCGGAGATGCCGGCGCACAACGGCTCGAGCGGCGCCAGGCACAGGTAGCCGCCGGGCTCGACCGCCAGCGCGCCGAGGCAATCGCGGCATTCGAGTCGCGGCTGCTGCAGGCAGAGCAGGAGCTGCGCCGGCGGCTGGACACCCTGGCGGCCGATGCCGAGGCCGAACGAGCCGTCCTCGACGCCCGGCTGCGAGAGCTGGCAAAGCGCATAGACGAGACGCTCGCGCGTACCTA
>DAINSN010000190.1:0-4474 GCA_036741295.1 Gaiellaceae bacterium | reverse complement strand
CGCACGCGCCCGGCTGGCCCGAGGTGAAGCGCACGTTCTTCAACTGGGACCAGTTCAGGGCGTCGATGCCGGAGATCTCTCGTGCGTTCCTGCTGAACGTGAAGATGTTCGTGATCGCCGAGGCGTTCATTCTCGTCCTCGCGCTCGTCCTGGCAATCGTTCGCAGCCTCCCCGGCCCGGTCTTCTTCCCGATGCGGGCGCTCGGCATCGCCTACGCAGACTTCTTTCGCGGCGTGCCGACGATTCTCGTCATCGCGCTGCTCGGATTCGGCGCGCCCGCGCTGCAGCTGAGCTGGGTCCCGCTCTCGACGACCTTCTGGGGGATCGTCGCGCTCGTGCTCGTCTACACGGCTTATGTCTCGGAGGTCTACCGCGCTGGAATCGAGTCGGTGCATCCGAGCCAGGACGCGGCCGCGCGCTCGCTCGGGCTGACGCACTGGCAGTCATTGCGCAAGGTCGTCCTGCCGCAGGCGGTGCGCAGGGTGATCCCGCCGCTCCTCAACGACTTCATCGGCTTGCAGAAGGACACGGCGCTCGTCGGCTTCCTCGGCTCGGTCGAGGCGTTCAAGCAGTCGCAGATCGACGCGGCCGCAACGTTCAACTACACGCCCTTCGTCGCCGCGGCAGTCCTGTTCGTCGCCTTGACGATCCCGCTCGCCCGCTTTACGGACTGGCTCGTGCTCCGCGACCGCCGCCGGCGGCAGGCGACAGGCAGCTGATGAGCGAAGCCCTGGTCGTCGACGGCGTGCGCAAGTCCTTCGGGCATCTGGAGGTGCTGCGCGGAGTGGACCTCGCGGTGGCGGAACACGAGGTCGTCTGCCTGATCGGCGCGTCCGGCTCCGGCAAGTCGACGCTCCTGCGCTGCGTCAACCTGCTGGAGCCGATCGACGAAGGCCGGATCGTCGTCGAGGGCGACGAGATCACGGCCCCCCGGGTCAACGTCAACCATGTGCGCCGCCGGATCGGGATCGTCTTCCAGGCCTACAACCTCTTCCCGCACATGAGCGTGCTCTCGAACGTCACCCTCGCACCCACGCTCGCGCTCCGAACGCCGCGCGCGCAGGCCGACGCCGAGGCGACCGCCCTGCTGGACCGCTTCGGGCTCGCCGACAAACGGAACGACTATCCGGATCGTCTCTCGGGCGGCCAGCAGCAGCGGGTCGCGATCGTGCGCGCCCTGGCGATGCGCCCCGACCTGATGCTGCTGGACGAGGTGACGAGCGCGCTCGACCCGGAGCTCGTCGCCGAGGTGCTCGAGGTGATCCGCGAGCTGGCCGCGGGCGGCATGACGATGCTGATCGCCACGCACGAGATGAGCTTCGCGCGCGACATCGCCGATCAGGTCTGCTTCCTAGACGGAGGCGTGATCCTCGAACAAGGGCCGCCCGCGCAGATCCTCAGCGAGCCCAAGGAGCCGAGGACCCAGCAGTTCCTCCAGCGCATCATCGAGGCTGGTCGGTTGTAGCTTTATGGGTATGCGCGAGCCCGACACCCGGAGGATCGATCTGACGCTCGAGCCTCTCGACGACTACGTCGTCATCCAGCCCTCGGACGAAGAGTCGGAGACGAACCTCGGCCTGATCATTCCGGCGTCAACGGAGACCGACTGCCGAACCGGCGTCGTCACTGCAGTTGGCACAGAGAGCGGCGGAGTCGAACCTGGCGACAAGGTGCTCTTTCCGAGTGACGCGGGCTACGAGGTGCGTCTTGCGGGAACGGCCGTGAGGGTCATGCGCCGTGGCGATCTGATCGCCCGCGTGCACGACTAGGAACGACTAGGTCACGTGCGCGCGCGTGACGTCTGCGGGCGACGCGCAGCCGAGCAGCGCGAGCCCTAGCTCGATCTCGTTGCGCAGCAGATCCAGGACGTGCGTTACGCCCTCCTCGCCGGCCACCGCTAGTCCCCAGAGCATCGCGCGGCCGATGAGGACGCCGCGTGCTCCGAGTGCCAGCGCTTTGAGTGCGTCGGTGCCGCGACGCACTCCGCCGTCGAGCAACACTTCGGCGCGTCCGTCGACGGCCCCGGCGACTTCCTCGAGCGCGTCGAGCGAGCTGGAGACGCCGTCGAGCTGGCGTCCGCCGTGGTTCGAGACGACGATCGCGGCGGCGCCGTGTTCGCACGCAAGTCGTGCGTCCTCGGCCGTGAGGATTCCCTTGACGACGACCGGAAGGCCGTAGCCGGCGAGCCACTCGAGGTCGCGCCAGCTGAGACCCGTGTCGAAGTGCTCGCCGAAGATGTCGCCCGAAACGGTGAGATGCTCGGGAATCTTGAAGTCGATCCGGATATCGCGCTCGCGCCGTCCGAGGTACGGTGTGTCGACGGTGAGCACGAGCGCTGAGAACTCGCTCGCGACCGCTTCGGCGATCAACTCTCGCGTCTGCGAGCGGTCGGCGAAGACGTAGACCTGGAACCAGCGCGGCGCGCCCGGGGCTGCGGCTGCAACCTCGGTGGGCCGGGCCGTCGCCGCAGTCGAGAGGCACATGATCGTGCCGGCAGCGGCTGCCGCACGCGCGGTCGCGAGCTCGCCGTCCGGATGCGCCATGCGCTGCAATGCGAGCGGCGCGATCAGGATCGGCAGCGCGACGTCCGTCCCGAGGATGGTCGTCGCAGTCGAGACGGAACTGACGTCGACGAGCACCCGCGGCCGCAGCTTGCGCCGCTCGAATGCCGCGAGGTTGTCTCGCAGCGTGACCTCGTCACCGGAGCCGCCTGCGAAGTAGGCATGCGCGTTGGCGTCGAGCTTCTCGCTGGCGAGCCGTTCATAGTCCCAAACGTTGACGGGCGCGAACACAAGGCGAGCCTAACCATCGAGACGCCTTTCGTCGGCGACGGAAATCGAAACTCAACTCGCGACGGCCCAGCTCTCCTCGTTCTGCTCGTAGATTTCTCGCAAGATCTCCTCGATTCCGTATGTCACGTTCCAGTCCGGATAGTCGGCGCGGAATGCGTCTAGATCGCTGATCCACCAGCGATGGTCGCCCACCCTCGGTGCGTCGCCAAGCTCCCAGTTGAGCTCGCGGCCGGCGATCTCCTGGCAGAGTCCAATCGCCTCGAGCATCGAGCAGTTCGATTGCCGCCCGCCCCCGATGTTGTAGACGGCCGCGGCTTGCCGCTGCGCATGGAAGACGCTGAAGGCGCGGACGAGATCCGCGCTGTGAATGTTGTCCCGCACCTGCTTGGCGCCGTATCCGTAGACCGTGTACGGATCACCAGTCACGGTACAACGCATCAGATAGGAAAGGAACCCATGAAGCCGCGCGCCTGCGTGATTCGGCCCACTTAGGCATCCGCCGCGAAAGCACACGGTCGGCATTCCGAAATAGCGGCCATATTCTTGAACGAGTAGATCCGCGGCCGCCTTGGAAGCTCCGAACAAGGAATGTAGGGTCTGGTCGATCGGCATCGACGTAGGGATCCCGTTGTAGTAAGCGTGATCCTCAGACAGCTCGAGTCGTGTCTCAAGTTCAACGAGGGGAAGGAAGTTCGGCCGGTCGCCGTAGACTTTGTTGGTCGACGTGAAAATGAACGTCGCTTCTGGTTTATGTCGGCGTGTTGCCTCCAACAAGTTCAGCGTCCCATTCGCGTTGATGGTGAAGTCAGTCTGGGGTTCGGACGCCGCCCAGTCATGGGACGGCTGGGCGGCGGTGTGGATGACGAGCTCGAGATCGCTGCGGTGCTTAGCGAATAGCCGATCGACTTCGGCCTCCTGGCGAATCTCGACCTCGAACGAGCGGAAGTTGTGCGGATATGCCTCTAGCAGGCGTTGCGTCTGCAGCCTCGTCGATGCGCTAGGCCCAAAGAAGTACGCCCGCATGTCGTTCTCGATGCCGAGGACGTCAAAACCGGCCTCGACAAAGAAAGCGACGGACTCGGAGCCCACCAAGCCGCCAGAGCCAGTCACGATCGCTAGCGGCAAATAGCTCCCATCCCCGTGGTTCACGGACGCTACCTCATGGTCCAGAGCAACGCGGCGCACTACCGGCGGCCCAGACGCGGCGGTGGTGGCCGTTCAGAAGTAGGCAGGACTCGTGGGGGAAACGTGGTTTCCCCCACGTTGTACGGAGAGGGCGGGATTTGAACCCGCGACGCACCTTTCAGCACGTACGCGATTTCCAGTCGCGCTCCTTAGGCCACTCGGACACCTCTCCGTGCTGCGAAGCGGAGAAGGAGGGATTCGAACCCTCGATGGAGGCATTCACCCCCATAACGCCTTAGCAGGGCGCCGCCTTCAGCCACTCGGCCACTTCTCCGCGGGTCCGCGCAGGATAGCCGAGGCATCTTCGGAAACGGACGCACGGGCAAAGCCCGCGCGTCCTCCAGACGGCGCCGCCGAGTCGGCGCTTCAATCCGCGAGGATGGCCGAGCGTCTGTCGGAGGACGGATCCCCCTCCCGGGGGAGGAAAGGTGCCACCCCAGCGCGAAAATGAGCTTGCCGGCTCCCCCCTCATACCCCGGCAATCTGAAACCCGTCTG
>DAINSN010000189.1:2523-4513 GCA_036741295.1 Gaiellaceae bacterium | reverse complement strand
CCGAAGAGACAATATCAGTGCTATTTTAAGCTCGCAAAAGCTCCTGAAAGCTGCAAAGTCTTTGGCCGGGACGAGATCGGGGAGGGCATTCAACGATGATCCGCACGTTCACACGTTCGCTTGCGCTCGTCCTCTGTGGCGCTGCGCTCTTCGGCGCGGCCGGCGCGGGTGCGGGGACGCAGCTGCCGGATTCGACGCCGGGGGCCGCGCGCGATGCCGCGACGATCCTGGTGAAGTTCGAGAGCGCTGCCGTGGGAGCTGCGGTTATTGCCGCACACGGCGACCGGCATCTGGCGACGACGGCGACCGGCGTCCACGTGGTGAAGCTCGCGCCGGGCGCGAGCGTCGAGCGTGACGTTGCCTGGTACTCGTCGAGGGCGGGTGTCGTCTACGCGGAGCCGAACTACATCGCACGGATGTCGCTCGCGGCACCGAACGACCCCAACTACGCGACCGACTGGGGCATGGGCAAGATCAGCGTGGTCGACGGGTGGACCGCATATCCGGGAACCTATTCGAGCACAGGCGGAGTGCCAATCGCCATCGTCGACACCGGGATCCAGTCGACCCATCCCGACCTGAGCGGGCGCGTTCAGACGAGCTCCGGGGCCGATTGCACCGGCATTACGGGCACCTGTTTCGCTGGCAGCGCGGCAGACGACAACGGGCACGGCACGCACGTCTCCGGCATCGCCGGCGCCTCGACCAACAACGGCGTCGGCGTCGCCGGCGTCGGCTTCTCGTCTCCGCTCATTCCCGTGAAAGTGCTGAACTCGAGTGGCTCCGGCTCCTATGCGTCGATTACGAACGGCATCATGTGGGCCGTCCAGCAGGGTGCCAAGGTGATCAACATGAGCCTGGGCGGGACCGGCTACTCGCAATCGCTGTGCGACGCCGTTACGAGCGCGCTCACCAGCGGGGTCGTCGTCGTTGCTGCAGCCGGAAACAGCGCCAGCTCCATCGCGTCGTACCCCGCCGCCTGCCCCGGTGCGATCGGTGTTGCGGCGACCGACTCGGGCGACGGCAGCGCGCCGTATTCCAACTTCGGGTCGCCCGACGTCTTCGTCTCGGCCCCGGGTTCGGGCATCTACTCGACCTACTACAACAGCTCGTACGCGACCCTCTCGGGCACCTCGATGGCGTCGCCTTTTGTCGCCGGGCTCTCGGCGCTTCTCTTGAGCCAGGTCCCGAGCCGCACGCCTGCAGACGTGAAGAGGCTGCTGGCGACGACTTCGGACAAGATCGGCAGCGGGGCGTACGGCAGCGATCCGTATACGACGTGTACGGGGTGTACCTGGAACCAGAACTTCGGTTACGGGCGAATCAACGCCGCTCGCGCGCTGTCCGTCGCAGGTCCTCCTCCCGGCTCGACGATCACCTCCAGCGTGATCGCCAGTGGGGACGACGGGACTGTCGGTCAGACAGGGGCGACGTATCCGCCTTCGGGTGCGGGTGTTCCGGATACGGTCGGGTCGGCTGTGACGGCGGGGCGCCGGTTGGTGCATACGGGCTTCGGGCTGTGGACGGGGCTGGTCCGGTTCGACACTTCGGCGATTCCGGATTCGGCGACGGTTACTGGTGCGATCCTGCGGGTGTACGTGACCGGGAAAGCCGACGGTGATAACCGCAGCCTGGTCGGGGAGTGGTACAGCGCGACGAACTGGCCGATCGACGGCTCCGATGCTGCTGTGAGCTCGTCGGGGAGCGCGCTTGCCGGGGCGGACATCACGCAGATTGCGACCGGCGCCTCGAACGATTTTTCGCTCGCCGGTTTGGGGTCGATCTCCAAGATCGGCTTGACGGGTCTGCGTTTGAGTATTAGTGGGGGTCAGCCGACCGCGGACAATTTCGTCCAGTTCGCCGCTTGGGATCACGCCACGCTGCCCGAAGCCCAGCTGATCGTGACCTACGCTGTCGCCCCTCCTCCTCCGGCGTCGATCACCTCCAGCGTGATCGCCAGTGGGGACGACGGGACTGTCGGTCAGACAGG
>DAINSN010000189.1:0-2423 GCA_036741295.1 Gaiellaceae bacterium | reverse complement strand
GTTCGCCGCTTGGGATCACGCCACGCTGCCCGAAGCCCAGCTGATCGTGACCTACACGCCGTAGCGGGAAACGTCGGCGGTCGAGCGAGCCTATTCGTTCGTTTGGCTCTTTCCCTGCTCCGTGGGGCTCGACCCTTTCGCTTCCTGTAACTCGACCTACAATCGACTGGTGCGACTGAGCGTGATCATTCCTGCGGCCGACCGACCGCTGACCCTTGATCGTTGTCTCGCGGCGGTCCACGCTGCCACCGACAGCGACACGGAGGTCATCGTGGTCGACGAGCCTGCCGGCGCCACGGCGACAGTCGCCCGCAACCTCGGGGCGAGTCGATCAAGTGGTGACATCCTCGTTTTCGTCGATGGCGACGTCGAGATCCATCGCGACGCTCTGACCAGGATTCGTGCGGATCTCGAACGCGACGGTGAGCTCGTCGCGGTCTTCGGCTCGTACGACGATGCGCCGGAGGGCGGTGTCGTGTCAGGCTTTCGCAACCTGCTGCATCATCACGTCCACCAGGATTCGGCGGGCCCGATCTCGACCTTCTGGGCCGGCCTGGGCGCAATCCGGCGTGATGCGTTCTTCGAGGCCGGTGGTTTCGTCGAGCATCCGGTCGAGGACATCGAGCTCGGCATGCGCCTGGCGGAGGGCGGCGCCAAGATCATTCTCGATCCGGCCGTACAAGGGAAGCACCTCAAGGACTGGGGGCTTTGGGGAATGATCCGAACGGACTTCGCGGTGCGGGGAGTTCCCTGGGTCGGCCTGATCCTCCGACACCGCACCGCCGCCGCAACCCTCAATCTCGGTTGGCGACACCGGCTGAGCGCGTTGGCATGTGTGGCGTTGGTCTTCACGCTCGGGTTAGGAATGTGGCTCGCAGCGGCGGCCGCTTTGCTCTGCATCGTGGTGCTGAATGCGCGCTTCTACTGGCTGCTCGTACGAAGACGTGGTCCGCTGCAGGCCGCCGTCGGCGTGCTCCTGCACATCGTCCACCAACTAGTCGCGGTCGTGGCTCTGCCGTTCGGACTGATCGCTTATGCGCGTGACCAGCATGGGGTCCGTGCCTCCGCTCGCCTCGCCTGACGCGGACGTGCGCATCCGCTGCTTCTCGACCGGATCAGTGCGCCGCAAGCGTGCCGATCGTGGCGTGCGTCGCTATCTCGCCGACGACTGGTCCGACGAGACCTTGCCGGTGAACGTTTTTCTCGTCGAGCACCCCGACGGTGTCTGCCTGTTCGATACCGGGCAGACCGCACGTGCGACGGCGCCCGGTTACTTTCCTTTCTGGTATCCGTTCTTCCGGCTGGCTCGTTTCGAGCTGACTTACGAGGACGAGGTCGCCCAGCAGCTCGGACGACTCGGCCACGAGGTGTCCGACGTCCGTTGGATCGTCCTCTCGCATCTGCACACCGATCACGTCGGAGGGCTCGCCCCGTTCGCCGGCGCCGAGGTGTTGGTCTCACGTACCGAGTGGAACGATGCACGGGGCCTAGGTGGCCGCCTCCGCGGCTACCTTCCCCAGTACTGGCCTTCCTCGGCCCGGGTCAGGCTGGTCGACTTCGGCGAGCCGCCGGTCGGGCCATTTGCCGGGACGCACGACGTCGCAGGTGACGGGTCTCTCGTGCTCGTCCCGACACCGGGGCACACACGCGGCCACGTCTCGCTGCTCGTGCGTGACCGCTCCCGGTCGTTTCTCCTCGGCGGCGACGCGGCGGAGACTGCTGACGATCTCGGCCGCGCGGCACCCGTGCTCGCGGACTACTGCAAGCGAAGCGACATTGTCTTTCTGGCCACACACGATGCGCGCGCGTCGGAGCTCGTCACCGGCGTGGCGGAACGGAGGACTTGATGAAGTTCGGTTTCGTAGGTCTCGGTCGTGCCACGCGGATGTTTCACCTGCCCGCGCTGAAACAAGTGCCGGGCGCCGAGGTCGTCGGTGGGGCTGATGCTTCCGATGAGCAGCGTCGGTCCTGGCAGGCCGAGACGGGCTCACCCGCTTTCGAGACTCTCGACGAGCTCGTCGACGGCGCTCGACCGGATGTCGTCATCGTCGCCACGCCGCCGGACTCGCACGCCGAGCTCTGCCTGCGGGCGATCGAGCGCGGGGCTCACGTCTATTGCGAGAAGCCGTTCGCGAACAACGTCGAGGAAGCCGAGCGCGTGATCGCGGCGGCAGAGGCGGCGGGCCTGCGGGTGGCCGTCAATCACGAGTTTCGCGAGAAGCCGATCTTCAAGGCGGTTCGCGACGAGATCGCCGCCGAGCGCTACGGCAGACTCGCCTTCTGCCAGATCTGGCAGCTGATGCAGCTCGCGCCCTGGGACGAGCCGACTGCCTGGCGTGCTGCGATGGCGAACAGGACGCTGTTCGAAGGCGGGGTGCACCTCGTCGACCTTCTGCTCACCTTCTACGGCGAGCGACCGCAGG
>DAINSN010000188.1:0-4536 GCA_036741295.1 Gaiellaceae bacterium | reverse complement strand
GCAACCGAGACCGGGTGGAAGTTGCCGAGCCGCCAGTCCTGCGAGCCGTGAATGGCGCAGCAGACGACGGGGGCGCCCTCCTGCACGGCGATCATCGCGGCTCCGGGCATGACCGGGCCCGGCTCGCGCTCCTGCCGCGTGCCTTCGGGGAACATCCCGAGCGCGTCTCCGCGATGCACGATGTCGCGCATGATGCGGACCGCTTCGCGGTCGGACTCACCTCGGCGCACCGGGATCGTGCCGAAGGTGCGGATCAACGGCCCGATGATCGGGTTGTCGTGGGCCTCCTGCTTGGCGACGTAGTAGAGCGTGCGCGGAACGTGCGAGCCGATCGCCCAGGGATCGAGCCACGAGAAGTGGTTGAAGCAGAGAACGAGCCCCCCGTTCGCGGGGATGCGGTCCCGGCCGTACACGCGCAGCGGCGTAACGAGGCGTACCGCTCCCGCGAACAACGGCCGCCCCAACAGCTGGGCGATCTGCGTCCTGTTCATCGTTGCGACGCTGCGAGCCGCTCGTGCACGAGCTGCTCGATCCGAGTCACGACGTCGTCGACCTCGAGGTCGGTCGTGTCGATCCGCTCCGCGTCGGGAGCGGGCTGCATGCGGACCGCATCGCTCTCGTCACGGAGGCGGAGGTCCGTCGCGAGGGCGTCGCCGCCGATATCCGGACGTTCCGCCTGGCGTCGGCGTGCTCGCGTGGCGGAGTCGGCGTTGAGGTAGATCTTCACCTCGGCATCCGGCGCGACCACCGTGCCGATGTCCCGTCCTTCGATGACGACGTTGCCCTGCAGGCCGAGCTCGCGCTGGCGCTCGCGCATCACCTCGCGCACAGCCGGGTGCCTGGCGACAACGGGGACCTGCCGGTCGATGTTCGACTTCCGAATGGAGGCGGTGACATCGGTGCCGGCGATCGACACGCGTCCGGACTCGCTGAACTCGACCGGGTTCTCGGCGGCGAGCTCGCCGAGGCGCTTCCCTTCGCTGAGGTCGAAGCCGCGTTGCATCGCCAGCCACGTCAGCGCCCGGTACATCGCACCCGTGTCGAGGTAGCGAAAGCCGAGCCGCTCGGCGAGTCGCCGTGCGACCGTGCTTTTCCCTGCCCCTGCGGGGCCGTCTATGGCGACAATCATCGTCTGGAGACCGAGTTGAGGAGGTCGAAAAACCCGGGGAAGCTTATAGCCACCGCATCGGCGCCCTCGACCTCCACTCCGTCGCGGGAAAAGACTCCGGCAACCGCGCCGAGCATCGCGATCCGGTGGTCTCCATCCGACGGCATGCGGCCGCCGTTCGGACGTGCAGGTACGCCTCTCACGTCGAAACCATCGTCGCGCGACTGGATGCGGATGCCCAGTGTCTTGAGCCCTTTCGTCACGGTTTCGATGCGGTCCGACTCCTTGAGCCGGAGCTCGCCGGCTCCGGTCACGTGGCTCACGCCGCGCGCGACACCGGCGGCCAGGGCGAAGAGCGGCAGCTCGTCGACGAGGCGCGGCACCTCCTCTTCGGTCACGTCCGTCGCGGTCAGCTCGGCCGAATGCACTTCGAGGTCTCCGATCAGCTCGCCGCCGACCTTCCGGCGGTTGAAGACGCTCACGCGCGAGCCCATGCGTTCCAGCACGTCGAGGAGGCCGGTGCGACGGGGATTGAGGCCGACGTCGTGGATCGTGAGCTCGGAGCCGGCGAGCAGCGTCGCGGCGACGATGAACGGAGCCGCGGCGGAGAAGTCCCCAGGGACGAGGATCTCGGGGAGCCGCAGCTGCCCCGCGGGCTCGATCGAGACGGAATTCGGTCGCCGGTGGATGCGTACTCCCGCCGCCTCGAGCATCAACTCGGTGTGGTCACGGGTCGGCGCGGGCTCGACCACGGTGGTCGTGCCGTTCGCGTTGAGCCCTGCCAGGAGGATTGCCGACTTGACCTGCGCGCTCGCCATCGGGAGCGCGTACTCGATTCCCTTCAGCGCATCCGTCCCCTCGACGATGACGGGCGGTCTGCCGTTCGTCGTCTTGATGCGCGCGCCCATCCGTTTCAGCGGCTCCGCGACGCGGTCCATCGGTCGCGAGCGAAGCGACTCGTCGCCTGTTAGCTCGAAGCGCCCTTCCTGCCCGGCGAGGATCCCCGGAAAGAGCCGCATGAGCGTGCCCGCGTTGCCGGCGTCAATCGGAGCGTCAGGCGCCTGCAGGCCGCGCAGCCCCGCACCGTGCACGACGAGCTCATCGTCGGCAACGTCGTCGACCTGGACGCCGACCGCGCGCACCGCGTCGATCGTCGACTGCGTGTCGGCCGAGCGTCCAAGCCCGCGCACGTGCGTCTCGCCGTCCGACAGCGCGCCGATGAGCACAGCGCGGTGCGAGATCGACTTGTCGCCGGGCACGGCGATGTGCCCGACGAGCGACCCGGCAGGTTCGACCCGAGTCACGCTCACGTCACAGTTTCGTACCCGTGCCTGGCACCGGTACGTCCTCGGGAAAGCGTTGCTCCTTGCAGGCAAAGTGCGGAACCAGCTCCGCCCGCGTCACACGTCCGTACCCGTGCCTGGCACCGGTACGACCTCATTCGAGGACCGGTGAGATGACGACGTGGTAGCCCTGCGCTTCGAGAATCTTCGCCGCCCGCTCGGCTTCGTCCTCGCCGCCGACGAGGAGGGTGAGCGTCCCGCCTCGCTCGCGCGACAGATGTTGCAGCTCGAAGTCCTCGATGTTGATCCGCTCCGCGCCGAGCGCCTGCGTGATGCCGGCGAGAACGCCGGGACGGTCAGGCACGTGCACGCGGATCCGCTGCAGCGTGCCCGGCTCTTCGTACGCGTCGGCGAGCATGCGGCGCCGGTTGTCCGATGCCTCGCCGATCCAGCGCGCGAGGAAGCCGGCATCGCCGTCGGCCAACGCACGCTCGACCTGCTCGATGCGCCGGCGATGTTCCGCAAGCGCGGCTGCGAGCGCCTCGGCGTTGTCTAGGAAGATGTCGACCCAGATGCGAGGATTCGCTCCCGCGACGCGCGTCATGTCACGGAGCGACCCACCCGCGGCGGCGAGCGGCTCGTGTCCGTCGACCCGCGACGCGCCTGCCTGATTTAGAAGCACGTTCGCCAAAGCATGCGGAAGATGACTCGTCAGCGCGACGAGCCGGTCGTGCGCCTCCGGGTCGACCGCAACCGGAACAGCGCCGAGCGACGCGACAAAGCCGTGCAGCATTCTGTAGCGCTCCGGATCAGTCGTCGTATCTGGCGTCAGAAACCACGTCGCCCCGCGAAAGAGCCCGCCGCTTGCATGCGCCGGACCGTGTGTCTCGGAGCCGCAGACCGGATGCCCGCCGATGAAACGGGCGTCGCTCACCGCGCGCGTGACCGGAGTCTTCGTCGAGCCGACGTCCGTCACGGTCGTCCCGGCGCTCGTCGCGTCGAGCACGGCCGCCACCTGCGCCGGCAACGCGGCCACCGGCGCCGCGACGATCACCAGCTCGACGCCCGAGACCGCAGCACCGAGAGAGTCCGCAGCATCGACTGCTTCGCGCTCGACGGCCATGGCGAGCGCAGCCGGATCGATATCCCACCCGCGCACATCCCCTACGCCCGCGGCGCGGGCGGCGAGCCCCACCGAGGCGCCGATGAGCCCGGTGCCGACAATCGCAAGTCGCTCGAGCACAGCCATGGAACTCAGGATACTTTTGTCCGTCCAATGCGCATCTTCAGCGGCATCCAGCCCAGCGGCGACCCCCACATCGGCAACTTCAGCGGGGGCTTCCGCCAGTACGCCCAGACACAGGAGCGTGGCGAGGGCTTCTTCTGCATCGTCGACCTCCACGCGATCACGATCACCCATGATCCGACCGCACTGCGTGACGGCACGCTGGACATCGCGGCGATGCTCTTCGCCACCGGCCTCGACCCGGAGCGCTCGACGGTTTTCGTCCAGAGCCACGTCACCGCCCATGCCGAGGCGGCTTGGCTGCTGTCATCGGTGACGGGCCACGGGCAGCTCGGCCGAATGACGCAATTCAAGGAGAGGGTCGCGGAGGAAGATTTCGTCTCGGCCGCGCTCTTCACCTACCCGGTGCTGATGGCCGGCGACATCCTGCTCTACCGCACCGACATCGTTCCGATCGGCGACGACCAGCGTCAGCACCTCGAGCTCACGCGCGACATCGCGCAGCGGTTCAACTCGCGTTACGGCGAGACATTCGTCGTGCCCGACGCCGTCTATCCGGAGACCGGCGGCCGCGTGATGAATCTCCAGGAACCGGACATGAAGATGTCGAAGTCGCGCGGAGCCGAGAGCGGAACCGTGCTGATGCTCGACCCCCCGGACACGATCCGCAAGAAGGTCAAGAGCGCCGTCACGGATTCCGGCAGCGAGGTGCGGTACGACCCAGAGCAGAAGGCCGGCATCTCGAACCTGATCGAGCTCATGACCGTCGTCACGGGGAGTTCGATCCCGGACGTGGAGGGGCGGTACGAAGGCTCCGGCTACGGCAGCTTCAAAGAGGACGTTGCGGAAGCGGTCGTCGAGGTCTTGGCTCCGATCCAGCCGCGTTACCAGGAGCTCCG
>DAINSN010000187.1:0-4588 GCA_036741295.1 Gaiellaceae bacterium | reverse complement strand
CGAGCTGGAAGCGCGCATCCGCGAGCGGCCGCTCGCCGAGTGGCTCGAGCTGTTCGACGGCGAGGACGTCTGCGCGGGCCCGGTAGCGACGCTCGATGAGGCCGCGGCGGAGTTCAGAGCCCTGTAGCTTCTAGAGCAGCTCGGCGATCAACGACGCCGCGCGGGCGGCACCGCCGCCGTCGACCGGATGATACGACGGCTTGCTCTCGATTCCCGCGGCAATCGCGTCCGCGAGCGTCTCGGGATCCGCGTCTTCGTAATCGAGCCAGGCCCGTGCGCCGTAGCGGTCGAGACGGTGCCGGACGTGGAACCGCTGCTCGAAGTGGCTCGCGAGCGGTATGGAAACGAACGGTCGCTGGGCGGCCACGAGCTCCATCGTTGTCGTCAGCCCACCCTGGACGACCGCGACGTCGCACACGGCCAGGTAGCGGTAGAGCTCATGTACGTAGCCGCGCACCTCGAGGCTGTCCGCGTTCGGAAGGCTCTCCGGGTCGATCCGCGGCCCCGCGACCGCGACCGTCCGCAGGCCCGGCACACGCTCGCGCGCGAGCGGCAGCGACTCGATCACGCGGCGGAGCAACGGCGCACCCACACCGGAACCGCCGACCGAGACGAGCAGGAGCGGCTCGTCCCCGTAGCCGAGCTCTGCCCGGAGGGCCGCCCGGTCCGCGAGCGTACCCGGGTCGAATCCCGGGATGTAGCCCGCGAAGTCGTAGTGGCGCTCCGTCCACTCGCTGATCTTGGGAAGACCCGGACCGAACGTCCCCGGCACGATGTCCTCGGGATCGCCGACGAAGATCGCCCGATCGCGGAGGCTCGGGTAGCGCTCGACGTGCTCGATCATCTCGGCGTTGTAGTCGGCGGTCAGGAACGCTTCGCGGTCACCGCCCGCGGGCATCGGCAGGAAGCCGACGAAGTCGGTCAACCATGCGTACGGCGCGGTCTTGAGCTCGGGGTTCTCGTGCAGGAAGTGGTCGAGCTCCCAAGCCTCGTCACCGATCCAGAGGTCGTACTGCTGCTCGCGCACGACGTCGTTGAAGAGCATGAAGTTGGCGCAGAGGATCTCGTCCATGCGGCGAATCGCCTGAAAGGCGTGCAGGTCGTGCTCGCCGGCCTCGCGGTCGATGTGCGCCGACTCGCCCGCGAGCTCCGCGCTGGCGGGATGGATCGTCTCGCCTCGCTCCTCGAGCACGGTCGTCACCGGATGCTGCGCCAGCCAGTCGATCTCGAGCCCGGGGACTTGCCGGCGGAGCTCGTCGGCGATCCGCACGTCGCGCCACGCATGTCCCAACCCGATCGGCGAGGAGATGAAGATCGCGCGCTTTGGCCGCACGAGCGCGCGGGGCCATGTGCGCGCAGGCGGAGGCTTACGTGCGGTGCGCTCCACCAGCTCCCGAAGGAGCAGGTTGACCTGAACCGGGTCGCGGGCCTGTACCGCATGGCCGGAGCCCTCGAAGCGAACGAGCTCGCCCCCGCTCAGCTCCGCGATTCGCTCGCCGCGGGCGAACGGCGCGATTCGGTCGTCGGAGCCGTGGATGACGAGCAGTGGGCACCGCACGTTGCGACACATTGCCTCCACTGCCTCGAGGTCCGGCATTCCCCATGAGGCCAGCTGTGTCTGGACCAGTGTTTCGGGAGTCGTGTCCAGGCCCCAGGCGACACAGTCCTCGATCTGCTTCGTCGAGTGCGGCTCGGAGAAGACCTGGGAGAAGAAGAACTCGAGGAACCCGCGGTAGTCGCGGAGCCAGTAGTGGCGGTTGTACTTCGCCCACCCTTCGTCCGTGTCGAGCTCGTCGCCGAAGGGGTGCATCGGCCGCTCGGCCGGCGGTGGCGACAGGAACGGCACGGAAGGCCCGAGGAGCGCCAGTGCATCGACTCGCTCGGGGTGCCGCGAGGCGAGGTGCATTGCCATCGGCGCCCCCATCGAGAGGCCGGCCACCGTGGCCGAGGAGATGCCGGCGGCGTCGAGGACGGCGACCGCATCCTCGGCGAATTCCACGAGCTCATACGCCTCGACCTCGTCCGGGCGGTCCGAGAGGCCGTTGCCGCGCCCGTCGAAGGTGAGGACGCGGAAGTGACGCGACAGGTACGGGATCTGTGCCTTCCAGTGCCGCGAGTGGAGGATCGACCAGGTAGGCAGGAGCAGGATCGTCTGCTCGCCGTCGCCGTAGCGCTCCCAGTGGGACCGGACACCGTCGCGTTCGACGACGCCGGTCTCATCGGGCTCGCGCGCCGGGGTTTCGGTGTCGCTCCGGCCCACCTGGTCGATCGTATTACTCACGGCCTGGCTTCGAACACCAGGTTGAACGGCGTCTCGGCGGCCCGGCGGAAGCGGGTGAAGCCGCCCGCCGACACGACATCGCCGATCCTCGCCTCGCCGGCCTGAGCGCCGAGCGCCAGCCCGACCTCCTGCGACAGCGATGCAGGCGTGCACAGGAAAGTCGAGAAGCCGTAGTACGCGCGGCCGACCGGATTGAGGTTGTCCTCGACGCGATCGCCGGCCATCGGCTCGACGATCATCCACGTGCCGTCGTCGGCGAGCGTCTCGCGCACGTGCCGCGCGGCGCCGACCGGGTCGCCCATGTCGTGCAGGCAGTCGAACATCGTGACCAGGTCGTAGCCCTTGCCGGGATACGACGCCGCGGGCACGCGCTCGAAGGTGACTCGATCGCCCACGCCGGCCTCCTCGGCCCGCGTGCGCGCCGTCTCGATCGAGCCCTCGTGGTAGTCGAAGCCGACGAACGTCGACTTCGGGAAGGCCTTCGCCATCAGGATCGTCGACGAGCCGTGGCCGCAGCCCACGTCCGCGACCTTTCCGCCGGCTTCGAGCTTCTCGACGACCCCGTCGAGCGACGGGAGCCAGGCGGGAAGCAGGTTGGCGTTGTAGCCGGGCCGGAAGAAGCGCTCGCAGCCGTCGAACACGTCATGTCCGTGCTCGTGCCATCCGACGCCTGCGCCGCTGCGGGCCGCCTCTGTGATCCGAGGCGAGTCGATCACGCTGCCGAGCGCGATCTGGAAGAAGCCCGGCAGGTACGCGGGGCTCTCCTCGTCGGTCAGCGCCATCGTCTGCTCCGGCGGCAGCGTGTACGTGCCGGATGCGGGGTCGTACTCGACGTACCCGCCTGCGGCCTGTGCGTTCAGCCACTCGCGGACGTAGCGCTCGCTCACGCCTGTGCTCCGCCCGAGCTCTGTCGGGGTCAGCCCGCCTGCTCCAGCGAGCGCGCGGTAGAGCCCGAGCTTGTCGCCCATGACGACGAGCGCGGTGTTGAGCGTTGCGCCAACCTCGTCGACGGCGCGAAACACGAACTGCTCGAGCTTCTCTCCGTCGATTGCGACGGGCTCTTCGAGTGTTGCCATGTCATCCCTCCAGGTCGATTTCAGCGACCGTAGGCGCGCACCCCGGCGCATCGCGTCAGTAGGGGCACCTAGTTCTGACGAGCCTCGATCCGGCTCGCATCAGGAGGGCCAACTCGTCAGAATCGACGCATGCTGCTGGGCCGCGAAGAGGAGCGGCTCGCGCTCGACCGCCTGCTCGGCGAGGCGCGGGGCGGACGAAGCGGCGTGCTCGCGCTCGTCGGCGAGCCCGGAATCGGTAAGACCGCGCTGCTCGAGTACGCGGCCGAACGGGCGGACGGGATGCACGTCCTGCGCGCCCGCGGGATCGAGTCCGAGGCCGAAGTCCCGTTCGCGGGGCTCGCGGAACTGCTGCGGTCCGCCCTGACGGCGTTCGACCGGATCCCGGCGCCCCAGGCCCACGCGCTCGGCGGCGCGCTCGCGCTCGAGCCGGCTACGGCGCAGGACCGCTTCGCCATCGGCGCCGCGACTCTCAGCCTCCTGTCGGCGTACGCGGAAGAGGCGCCGCTCCTCCTGGTCGTCGACGATGCTCACCTGCTGGACGCCTCCAGCGCTGAGGCGCTCCTGTTCGCCGCACGGCGTCTGGTCGCCGACCCCATCGGGATCGTGCTGGCCGTCCGCGAAGGCGAGCCGTCCCTTCTGGATGGGGCCGATCTCCGCGTCCTGCGGATTGCCGGCCTCGACCGCTCGGAGGCCGCGGAACTGCTTGGCCAGGCCCCCGACGCGGTCGATCGTCTCTATCGCGCCACGGGCGGGAATCCGCTAGCGCTGCTCGAGCTCGCACCTGACGCCGCACGACTCGCCGAGCTGCCGACGGAAGGGCCGGTGCCGCTCTCGGCGAGCATCGCCGCGGCCTTCGTGCGCCGCTTCGACCGCCTGCCGGAGCCCACGCGCCGGATCCTCCTGCTCGTATCCGCGAGCGACACGGGAGACGTCTCCGTCCTCACGCAGGCGGCGTCGGCCACGGGACTCGACGTGGAGGACCTGACGCCGGCGGAGGAGGCCGGCCTGATCACGCTCGCGGGCGGCAGGGTCGAGTTCGGGCACCCGCTCGCTCGCTCGGCCGTGTATGCGGACGCGGCAGCGCAGGAACGACGCGACGCCCACGCGGCGCTCGCGGCTGCACTCCCGGATCGTGACGTCGACCGTCGCGCCTGGCACCTTGCGGCCGCAAGCGTGGGGCCGGACGCGCAGGCCGCAGCGGCGCTCGAGCAGGCAGGGTTGCGGGCGCGCG
>DAINSN010000186.1:0-4625 GCA_036741295.1 Gaiellaceae bacterium | reverse complement strand
CTTTCGGGGCAAGCTCGAGGCCTTGCTCCCTGGACATCACTTCGTCACGACCGACAGCGTGGACTGGCCCGATCTCGTGATCGCGGACATCAGCCGCGTCGATCCGATGGACGTAGCCGAGTCGTATCCGGAGATACCGATTCTCGGGTTCGGCGGGCACACCGATACGGCAGGACTACGGCGCGCCCACGAGGCCGGTTTCGACCAGGTGCTCGTGAAGAACGCGCTTCAGGAGCGCGCGGCTCAGGTCGTTGATGAGCTGATCACTTGAGTAAAGTAGGTCGTCGCTAGTGACCTACATCATCGCCGAGCCCTGCATCGACATCAAAGACAAGTCGTGCGTGGACGTCTGCCCTGTCGACTGCATCCACGAGGCCGACCGCATCCTCGTAATCGATCCGGAGGAGTGCATCGACTGTGGGGCGTGCGAGCCGGAATGCCCGGTGGAGGCGATTTTCCCGGAGGATGCGCTGCCGGACAAGTGGCAGCCGTTCGTGAAGATCAACTACGCGTACGGCGAGGGCTTCGACGTCGTGAACAAGCTCACCGACGAGTACGCGACGGAGCACAACGTCCAGAACCCACCCCTGGAGTAACCTCGTAGACCGGTAACCCGCAGGTACGCTGGCGTTGTGAAGCCCAAGACCTTGGATCACGTCGCCTTCTGGGTCGCGGATCGCGAGCCGATCGTGGATTTCCTGACGCGGCACGTCGGGATGCACGTCATCGACCGGCAGGATGCGTTCACCTTGGTCGGCTCCGATGCGCGGCGCGGGAAGCTGACGCTGTTCACAGCCGAAGGCCCGCGCGAACAGGGCGCGTTCAAGCACGTTGCGCTACGCGTGTCGGATCTCGATCTTGCGCGCGCCGACCTTCCCGACGGTGACGAGGTCGAGCTCGGCGAAGGAGTGCGCGTCCGCCTCGTCGAGGCTCCGACAGACGTTGAATACGACCTCGACCATGTCGCGTTGTACTCGGCCGAGCCCGAGCAGACTGCGCAGGAGTACACGGCGCTCGGCTTCAACGCCGTTGAGCCTTCGGGCGAGGGTCATCCACGCGTCGAGGTCGGCGGGGCGTACGTGGAATTCCATCCTGGTGACCCGGGCGATTCCGAGAAGCCGTTGCTGAACCATGTCGCCGTGCTCGTCGACGAGGTCGATCCGGTGATTGCGGAGGCGGAGGAGCGCAACATCGTCGACAATGTCGTCGACGCTGCGAACACGCGCGCGGTCTTCGTCTGGGGCCCGGAGCGCGTGCGCATCGAGTACGTCGAACACAAGCCGGGATTCGCTCTCGAGTAGTCATAGCGGGTGCGGGGCTGGCGGGGCTGTCCGCCGCCGCGCGCGCTCGCGAGCTCGGCGCGACGCCTCTCGTCCACGAGAAGGGAACGCGGCCCGGCGGGTCGATGCTGCTGTCGAGCGGTGTCGTCTGGCGCTTCCGTGAATGGGATGACTTCCGTGCGGAGTGCCCGACCGGAGACGAGGAGTTGCAGCGCGTCGTCTGGGAACGCCTCGACGATGGGATCGCGTGGCTCGAGTCGCTCGGCGCGCCGGTGGTGGAACACGAGACGGGGAATCCGCGCACGATCGGGAAGCGGTTCGACCCGCGGGGATTGACCGACGCGCTAGTTCGTGCCGCCGGGGACGTTCGCCTTGGGGAGCAGGCGGCAGAGCCGGCGATCCTTGCGACGGGAGGCTTCCAGGGGAATGCGGGGCTCGTCAGCGAGCACATCCATCCGGCCGGCTTGCTCAGGCTGCGCGCCAATCCTTGGAGCAGCGGTGACGGCATGCGTTACGCGCTCGAGCGCGGCGCGGAGCTCTCCGCAGGGCTGGAGGAGTTCTACGGGCGCAACATGCCGGACGCGGAGTTCTCCGAAGAGCAGTTCGTGCCGCTCGCGCAGCTTTACGGCCGGGCAGCACGCGTCTACAACAAGCGCGGCGAGGAGTTCTTCGAGGGCGAGGTGTCGTGGTCCGAGAACGATCTCGTGCAGGCGACAGCGCAACAGCCGGGTGCGCGCGCGTGGTACGTCCTGGACGACGACGCGCTCGAGCAGCCCGTTCGGGACCGGAAGGTCGCAGACCTCGTTGCAGTCGCGCCGACTCGCGTGGATCCGGCCGACCTGCCGTTTCCTGCGCCGCCCGGTGCGCGCGTGGCGGTCCGCGTCTCACCCGGGATCACGCACACGATCGGCGGTCTCCGCATCGACGAGCAGGCGCGAGTTGCCGGCACGGACGGCCTGTTCGCCGCGGGCGCCGATGTGGGCGGCATCTCGACGGGCGGCTACGCGAGCGGTCTCGCCGCGGCCCTCGTGTTCGGCCGCATCAGCGCCGAGAGTGCCCTAGACCGCGCATAGATCCGTGACGCGCTCGTCACACCTGCGTACCCGTGCCTGGCACCGGTACGTGTCAGGGGATACGGCACCGCGAGGGCGATCGCTGAGTTGCGTGACGCTCCGTCATGCGTTTCGTACCCGTGCCTGGCACCGGTACGTTCGTGAGGAGAAGGCCCTCGCGAAGTTAGACAGCTTGTAGGTACGCGCAGGGCCGAGGATCGTTCGGCAGCGGCGAAGGCCCGATCTTGACCACCTGCTCTTCGAGGTCATCGACCTCGACGAGCGCGCCGACCGCTGGGACGTCGCCGTCAGCCTCGCGCAACTCGTAGCCGCTGGGCTTCCAGACGAAGAGGAGATGCTTTCCGTTGCGGTCGGCCATCGGCTGCGCATCCTAGCGAGGTCAGACGCCGGCTCCTCGGGACGTGACACGAACGGCTGGGGTCAGACCCTGGCCTAACGGGCCGTTGCGTATGGGGGCAGGACGACGCGGACGGTCGTTCCCGCCTCCTCGCCCTGGTCGACCGTGAGGACGCCGTTTAGCGTCCGCGCCCGTTCCGCCAGTTCTTCCAGGCTGCGGCGGCGGCGTTCGCCGGGCGCGTCGTCGGCGATCGCCGTCTCGACGCCGCCGTCGGGTGTTTGGCGCATCGTCACCGACAGTGTCTGCGGCGGTCCACGGTGCACCGCCTGGTCGAGAGCCTCGCGGATGATCTGGTAGATCGCCGCCTGCGTCTTGTCGGCGAGTTGCTCGGCGGCCTCGACGTCGACCTCGACACGCACGTTGTGCGCGAGCTCGATCTGATCCGTCAGGGCCCGCACTGCGGGAGCGAATCCCTGATCGCGCAGCACCACGGGCTCGAGGTTGAAGGAGAGGTTCCGCAACTGGCCGATCGTCGCGCGATGCCGCTCGAGCGCGCGGCGGATGATCTCCTGCGCCTCCTGGCCTCGACCTTCCTCGATCGAGTTCAGCCCCGCATCGAGCATCAGCGCGACTCCCGAGAGCGACTGCACTGCACCGTCGTGCAGCTCGTTCGCAAGGCGTCGCCGCTCGTCCTGCTCCGCGGTGATCAGCTGATCCGACAGGCGCGACCGTTCCGCTTCCCGGACGCGCGCATCGTCCAGCAGCTCGGCGTTCTCGTGTTCGCGTGCGGCGAAGTCCGCCAGGACAGTTGCTCGCACGACGTCGTCCCGGTCGAAGGGACGCTGGCGCGTCAACCGCAGTGCGCCGATCTCCTCGTCGTGCGCACGTAGCGGAATCACGATCGCGTTCTCCGCCGGAGCCTGCCGCGGCCGCTCGCCCGCCCCGAGCAGCACCGCGCGTGCCTCGAACAACCGCTCCGCCTCCTGGCGCGTCCGCTCCAACACCTCGGCGCCGCCCGCGATCGATCCCATCGTCTCCACAAGCGACTCGAGGAAGCGTGCCTCGCTCGTCAGCTCGCGCTCCGCCGCCTCGTGCCGCCGGCGCTCGGTCACGATCAGGAACGCGGCGACGACGCCCGCGAGCGCGATCGTCAGCGCGAGGGCGGCGAAGGACAGCGGATGGCTGCCCGCTGCCAGCGCGACCACGGCCAAAACCGCGGCCGCCGCAAAGCCCAGAACGAGCAGTCCGGCTCTAGTCGATGATCGCTTCGCGAAGCGCAATCGCAACCGCTTGCGTCCGCGTGTCCGCCTCGAGCTTGGCGAGGATGTGGCGGACATGGCTCTTCACGGTCTCCTGACTGATGAACAGCTTCGCAGCGACGTCCTGATTGGACATGCCGTCCGCGAGCAGCTGGAGGATCTCCCGCTCGCGCCCGGTCAGCATCTCGTCCTTGTCCTTGCCGGTCAGGAACGCGGGCATCAGCGCCGGGTCGACGTAACCCTCGCCCCCGGCCACCTTCTCGATCGCGCGCAACAACGTCTGGTGCGGCGCCTCCTTGAGGATGTAGCCCTTCGCGCCGGACTCGAGCCCGCGCCCGAGTAGCGACCGCTCGCTGTACGCGGTGAAGATCAGCACTGCGGACTCCGGAACCTTCTCCGTCAGGATCTTCGTCGCCTCGAGCCCGTCCATGCCGGGCATGCGTACGTCCATGATCACGACGTCCGGCTTGCGCCGCTCCGCCAGGGCCACGGCGCTGGCGCCGTCGGACGCCTCGCCGATGACGCGGATGTGCGGCGCCCGCGAGAGCGACAGGCGGAGCCCTTCTCTGACGACCTCGTGGTCGTCGACGATGAGACAGGTGATCTCGGAGGGGGTGGAGGGTGTGGACACCCGCTCAGCATGATATTCGCCCCAGGCGTCGACACCGTCGACGCC
>DAINSN010000185.1:0-4631 GCA_036741295.1 Gaiellaceae bacterium | reverse complement strand
TCGCCGCGTGGGCCGAGGAGAGCAAGAGGGGAAACCTCACGGTTTCCCCCGCTGCCCCTTCCCTGGCTCATTGGGCAGGGGCTGCCCAATGAGCGCCAGGCCGCCCGACCGAAATCTCGCGCTCGAGCTCGTCCGCGTGACCGAGGCGGCGGCGCTGGGGGCGGGGCGCTGGGTCGGGCGCGGCGACAAGATTGCGGCCGACCAGGCAGCCGTGGACGGGATGCGTGCGATGCTCGACTCGGTTTCCATGGCCGGCGTCGTCGTGATCGGCGAGGGGGAGAAGGACGAGGCGCCGATGCTCTTCAACGGCGAGCCGGTCGGCGACGGCACCGGGCCGCAGGTCGACGTCGCCGTGGACCCGCTCGAGGGGACGCGGCTGACCGCACTCGGCCAGCCGAATGCAATCGCGGTCATCGCCGTCGCCGAACGCGGCACGATGTTCTTCCCAGGCGCCGCCGTCTACATGAACAAGATCGCGGTCGGGCCGCAGGGCATCGACGCCGTGGACATCAACGCGTCGCCAACGGAGAACGTCAACGGCGTCGCAAAAGCGAAGGGAGTGTCGACACGGGAGATCACCGTGGTCGTGCTCGAGCGTGAGCGTCACGAGGCGCTGATCGCGGAACTTCGCGCGGCCGGCGCGAAGGTCCTGCTGATTCGTGACGGCGACGTCGCAGCGGCGATAGCAGCCGCGCAGACCGGGACCGGGGTGGACATGCTCTACGGGATCGGCGGCACGCCCGAAGGCGTCATCTCGGCCGCGGCGCTGAAGTGCGTCGGAGGCGGCATCCAGGGAAAGCTGTGGCCACGTGACGACGAAGAGCGACAGCAGCTCGTCGACGCCGGCCTCGATCCGGAGCGAGTCCTGACGACGAATGATCTCGTTGCCGGCGACGACGTCTTCGTTGCAGCGACGGGTGTCACCACGGGCTCGCTGCTGCGGGGCGTGCGCTATCTCCCGAACGGCGCGGTCACCGACTCGATCGTGATGCGCTCACGATCCGGCACGTCGCGCCGGATCGAGGCAACGCACCTGTTGGACAAGCTCGAGGCCCTCACCGGCCGCGAGTACCTCTAGGCCGGAACCGCCTCCTTCTCCAAATCCGGCGCGTACATCCCGGTCTGCGCTGCGCTGTTCATCTTGGCGCGGTGGTAGTAGGCGCGCTGCGCAGCCTCGACGTTGTCGTCATGGCCGCTCCACGCTTTGAGCGCCGCCGCCTGCAATGCACGTCCGTACGAGAACGACACCTTCCACGGGTGCGGGCCGATCGCGTTGATCGCGTTCAGCCGCCGCGTCGCCTCTTCCTCCGACTGTCCGCCCGAGAGGAAGACGATTCCCGGAACAGCCGCGGGCACATGCCGGCGGAAGCAACGGACCGTCTGGTGTGCGATCTCCTCGTCGGACGCCTGCTTGGCCGAGTCGTAGCCGGCGAGCACCATGTTCGGTTTCAGCAGGATCCCTTCGGGGTGCACTCGCTGGTCGCGCAGCTCGGTGAAGACCGCGTGCAACGTGTGCGACGTGACCTCGAAGCTCCGCTCGATCGTGTGCTCGCCGTCCATGAGCACTTCCGGCTCCACGATCGGGACGAGGCCGGCTTCCTGGCAGAGCGCGGCATAGCGGGCGAGCGCGTGCGCATTTGCCCAGATGCAGTACTCGCTCGGGATGTCCTTGCCGATCGTGATCACCGCACGCCACTTCGCGAAGCGCGCGCCGAGCTCGCGATATTCCGCGAGCCGTTCACGGAGTCCGTCGAGCCCTTCGGTGACCGTCTCGCCATCCGCCAGCGCGAGCGGCTTGGCCCCGCTGTCGACCTTGATCCCGGGGACGATTCCCTTGGACTCGAGCAACTTGGGAAACGGGGTGCCGTCGGACGCCTGCTGGCGGATCGTCTCGTCGAAGAGGATCACGCCTCCGATGAACTCCTCGGCTCCCTCGGTCGTGAAGAGGAGCTCCCGATAGGCCCGCCGCGTCTCCTCGGTGGACTCGACCCCGATCGAGTCGAACCGCTTCTTGATCGTCCCACCGCTCTCGTCCGCGGCGAGGATGCCCTTCCCGTCGGCGACGATCGCTTCGGCGACCTTCTCTAGCTCCTGAACGTCCATTTGGGCTCCTCCCTCGGTCTTTGTCCGGGGAGAAGTATCGCCTAAGCTTTCGAATTCGGAGGGGCGACGCTGCGGCGGTTCGCCCCTCCCTTCTCGGGACCTTGGTAAGTGCGCCGAGCGTAAGTACGATTTCGTTCACGTGATCCGCCGTCTGGCCCTATCGGTTCTCGTCGTCGCGGCCCTCGCGCCGGCTCTGAGCGGTGACGCTGCCCCGCCGGTGCTGATCCAGCCCGGCGTGACCCTGGCGGGCGTCCCGGTCGGAGGGATGTCGAACGAGCAGGCCCAGGCCGCCCTGCGCCCCGCATTCGCAACGCCGGTCCGGCTCGCGTACGGCGACCGGCGCTGGAAGCTCCAGCCAACTCGCTTCGGTGCGAGGGTGACGATCGCCGACGGAGTCCTCGAGGCGCTCGGCGCCCAGGCAGGCTCGGCGGTACCGCTCGTCCAGCAGGTGGACGATCAGGAGGTGCGCCGGTTCGTCCAGGCGCTCGACAAGCGCGTCTCGACGGCGCCCCAGGACGCGGGGCTCAAGGGCCTCAAGGGGCTGCGTCCGCAGTTCACGAAGGAGAAGGCCGGCGTCAAGGTCCTGCGCGAGCTAACGGTCCGTCGTATCGTCCGCGCGCTGCAGTCGCCGCAGCTGCGCCACATCCAGGTTGCCGTCAAGGTGCTCGAGCCTGCCCGCACGGTCCTCAACTTCGGGGCCGTGATCGTCATTCGACGTGGCATCAACGAGCTGCGCTACTACCGGGGTGCGCAGTTGATGCGGAAGTTCGGCGTGGCGACCGGTCAGGCGGTGTACCCGACGCCGACCGGCAGCTTCACGATCGTCGACAAGCAGCTGAACCCATGGTGGCTGCCGCCGGACTCGGCGTGGGCGAAAGGGAAGAAGCCGATCCCGCCGGGCCCGGGCAACCCGCTCGGCACGCGCTGGATGGGACTTTCTGCGCCGGGCGTCGGCATCCACGGGACGCCGGACGACGCGTCGATCGGCTACTCGGCGTCACACGGCTGCATCCGGATGCATATCCCGGATGCCGAGTGGCTCTTCCATCACGTGAAGCTCGGCACGCCGGTCGTCATCACAGACGCCTGAGCAGAGAAGCGGACGACGGGGTTCGAACCCGCGACCCTCAGCTTGGGAAGCTGATGCTCTACCAACTGAGCTACGTCCGCGTGCTCCGATTGTAGCTCCGGCGCTGCTCGGGGAGCCCTTACTCTTCACCTGTTGTGGATGCCGACGCCGTCGAGATCCGCGTCCTCGGCTGCTTGATCGAGAAGCAGCGGACGACGCCTGATGCCTATCCGCTCTCGCTGAACTCGCTGCGGCTTGCGTGCAACCAGGCGACGGCCCGCGATCCTGTGGTCGCCTACGAGGAGCGCGAGATCAAGGCGGCGCTCGATCGCATGTCGAGCCGGGGCTGGACGCGGTTCGCGAGTGGGGCGAGCAGCCGTGCCCTGAAGTACCGGCACCTCCTCGACGAAGCGCTCGAGCTCTCCGGGCCCGAGCTGTCGCTCCTCGCCGTGCTCATGCTGCGCGGCGCGCAGACGGTCGGCGAGCTGAAGCAGCGCAGCGAGCGGCTCCACCGATTCGAGTCGATCGCGGAGGTCGCTCAGACTCTCGATGCGCTCACGCAGCGAGAGCTGGTCGAGCGGCTCGAGCGGCAGCCGGGCCAAAAGGAGGAGCGTTGGGCGCAGCTCCTCGGCGGCGGGGCCCAGGAGACGGTCGAGCCCCAGTCCCAGGAATCGCCACCGCGCGTCGACGACCGGGTCGGCGCAATGGAGGAGCGGCTCGAACGGCTCGAGCGCGCTTTCGCTGACTTGTTGAGCCGCCTCGATAAGGTGCCCGACCGTGAGTAAGCCCCTGGAGCAGCTCAAGGAACGTCTCGGCAAGATCACCGACCTCGAGCGGATCAGCCGCGTGCTCAGTTGGGACCAGCAGACGATGATGCCCCCGGCCGGATCCGACCACCGGGCCGATCACCTCGCGACGCTGCGACGGATCGCGCACGAGCTGCTGCGGGCGGACGAGACCGGCCGGCTGCTCGACGAGCTGCGGCCGCTGGAGGAATCCCTCGAGCCGGAGTCGGATGACGCAGCCCTGATCCGGCTGACGCGGCGCGACTACGAGAAGGCCGCGCGTGTCCCCACGGACCTGCGCGCCGAGATGGCGCATGCAGCCGCGCTGGCTCGTCCCGTATGGGTCAAGGCCAAGGCCGAGTCGAACTTCGAGCTCTTCTTGCCGACATTGGAACGAAACGTCGAGTTGCGGCGTCGCTACGTCGAGTGCTACGAGGGAGTCGACGAGCCGTACGACATCCTGCTCGACGATTTCGAGCCGTACACGAGCACCGCCGAAGTGCGCGAGATCTTCGGCGAGCTCAAGGCCGAGCTCGTACCGCTGATCGCCGAGCTCCGTGACACTGAAGTGGACGACTCGTTCCTGGTCGGAAACTTCCCCGTCGAGCGCCAGGAGCAGATTGCGAAGGAGGTGGTCGAGCTCTTCGGCTATCGCCCGGACACCTGGCGGCTCG
>DAINSN010000184.1:0-4705 GCA_036741295.1 Gaiellaceae bacterium | reverse complement strand
TGACCGAGCTGATCGACTCGACCCACGTTCCCTTCGCACTCTTCAACTGCGCCCGCTCGGTCATCCGGCCCTCGCGCCCGATGACCCTGCTGACGCGACTCAGCTCGTTGGTCAGGCCCTCGCGCCTTTCCGCCAAGCCGTTGAACGCCTTCGCCACGTCGCCCATGACACCGCTCTTCTGTGCAGCCAGCCGCACGCCCGTCTCTCCGTCCCTCGCTGAGCGGAGAGCCTCGAGCAGCTCCTGCAGGTCCTTCTTCTTGATCTCCACCGTCGCGTTGTCCGCAGCGCGACGGTTCGTTGCGGACGCACGACTCGGCGCCCTCCGTTTCCGGGTCTTGGTGTCTGGTGCAGCCACAGCTGACTCCTTTGTGCGAGGGATGGTCCGCCGGAGGACCGTTGGGCGACGCGCCTCCCGGCTATGTCCGAGGGCATTTCGCCCTCAGGGGCCGAAATCTTACTCGCGCGCGGGAAAACTGCCTGGAATTTCCAGGGCCTGAGCCAGATCCGCCCAGAGGTCCTCCACGGGCCTAAGGCGTCGACTTGTCGACGCCGACCTAGAGGCCGTGCGGGCTTGGCCCGCGCGGCCGTCTGGGGGTACTAGTTGGGCCGGCCCCTTCGAGCGCCTGAGCCAGATCCGCCCATAGGTCCTCTACAGGCTCTAGGCCGACGCTGAGGCGGAGTAGCCCGGGAGGCACGCGGTCGCCTTCCCAGCGGGCCCTGGCCTCCAGGAGGGAGTGCATGCCGCCCAGGCTGGTGGCGTTCGTGATCAGGCGGAGGGAGGTCTCGACGTGGCGGGCTTCGTCGGCGCCCGCGACGTCGAAGGAGAGGAGGCCCCCGATCCCGGCGTAGCGCACGATTTCGACCGCCGGATGGCCTTTCAGGCGCCGCGCGAGCTCGGTCGCGGACTCCGTCTGCCGGTGGACGCGCGGCTCGAGCGTCTCGAGCCCGCGAAGGAGCAGGGCGCACGGGTCCGGCGCCGCGACGATGCCCGAGCGGGTGCGGAACTCCTTCAGGTGCTCGGCATCCTCCTCGCGCTTGCAGACGACAGCGCCGAGCAGCGTGTCGTCGTGGCCGCCGAGGTACTTCGTCGCGCTGTGCAAGACGAAGTCGGCGCCGTGCTCGAGTGGGCGGAGATAGATCGGCGTCGCGGCGGTGGCGTCGACGACTACGGGTGCCGGATGTGCCGCAGCGGCCTCGAGGTCGGGCATCGTGAGGAACGGATTCGACGGGGCCTCGAGCCACACGAGGTCGACGCCGTCGGGCGGCGTGCCGGTCTGGTCGAACTCGACGACCTGGAGCCCCCAGCGCTCGAGCTCGCGGAACAAGACGCCGGTCCCGTAATACGCGCCTTCAGCGAGGGCGATGGTGGCGCCGGAGGAGAGGAAGGTGAGCACGAGCGCCGTCGCCGCACCGCTGCCGGATGCGAAGAGCAGCGCGTGACCGCCGTCGAGCTTTCCGAGCTGCCGCTCGGCCTCGACCCCGACAGGGTGGCCGTAGCGCTGGTAGACGAACTCGCCGGGCTCGCCGTCCTTGTACGGCCAGATCGTGGAGCGGTCGAGCACGAGGTGACCTTAACGGCCGCGTTTTGCCGCCGCTTTGCCCGGCCTTGGCCGTCGCCGCCGATGGTGCGGTGACCCCGACCTGGAGGACGCGATGACTGCCCGCACATTCCGCTTGGTTCTTCTCTTCATCCTCATCCTTGCTCCTTCGGCCCTGGCGGCCCAGGAGAAGGGAAGCTGGCGCCGTCTACCGGTCGCCCCGATCGCTCCCGACTTCAACTACCGCACGAGTGCCTGGACCGGCAAGGAGATGCTCATCTTCGGACGCGACCAGCAGACGGCCCTCGATGCCAACGGGAGCCCGTACGCGACGTCACGAGTGAATGTCGCCGCGGCCTACGACCCACGCAAGGACACCTGGCGCACCCTCGATCCGCCACGAGCGACTAGCGGGTTCATGGGTCTGAGCTCCGTCTGGACCGGCAAGGAGATGCTCGTCTGGGGCCAGGGGACGCGTGAGGCCTTCAACCCAGTCACGAACACGTGGCGACGGCTGCCGGGCTCGCGCTTGTTGTCGATTCATGACGGCTTTGCCGCCGTGGTCTGGACCGGACGCGAGCTGATTGGCTGGGGCGGGGGCTGCTGCGGCGACGCCTTCTCCGACGGAGTCGCCTACAGCGCAGTGAAGAACACGTGGCGTGCGCTCCCACGTGCGCCTCTTCCCGGCAGTCAGCATCCGTTGAGCGTCTGGACCGGTCGTCGGATGATCGTCATCGTCGGCGTCCAGGCTGCCTCATATGACCCGGCGGCGAACAAGTGGAAGCGGCTGGCGCGGCTGCCCGCCGCCGGAAACGCAAGCGCTGTCTGGGACGGGCAAGAGCTCGTGCTCGTCGGCGGGACTCGCAACGGCTTTGCCTACAACCCGTCGAGTGACAAGTGGCGTGCTCTTCCCCTCGTGCCAGTGGGACGGGTCGGAAGCGTGGCGGTTTGGACTGGCAAGTTCCTGCTCATGTGGGGCGGGAAGCGCGGCGGCGCGGTCTACGATCCGAGCTCGAACCGTTGGTCGTCTTTCGTCGGTGGGCCGCTCCCCGCGCGGCTCGAGCCGACCGCAGTCTGGACCGGCCGCGCGTTGGTTGTCTGGGGCGGCCTCAGCACCAAGACATGGGGGCACTACGACTCCGCAGGTGCCGTGTTCACTCCTGCGGGCTAGAACTCGTTCGCATTCCACACTCGTCGACCGAATTTCTTCGCCAGCGGGTCGAAGACGACGAGGAACCGCCGTTTCAGGACCGTCGCGCGCGCATCCGCCGCGCGCGCGGCGGCGGGCAGGCGTCCGCCGCGGGGGCAAGCGGGACGATTGCGGAGCCAGTCACGGTAGATCCAGTCCGCGGCAATGGACGCATGAGTTGCTTTCTGGAAGAGGTCGGATGCGTTCAGGGTGGCCTCGGAGCCGGGCACGTGCAGGGCAGCCACCTGCTCGAGCAGGCTCTGCCTGTTCCGTTGAACCTGATCCAACTGCGCGGCCGCGACGTCCGGCGACAGGCTGCAATCGAAGGCGCCGGCGATCGCGCGGATGACCTGCGCGCGTCCGTCGTGCGACTGAGCGAGAAAGTTCTCGAGCTTGTACACGAACGATCGCACCTGCGGGTCGGCGCCCGGAGCGGCCGGCGGGCTGCTGGTGCCACCGTTGTGAACCAAAAGGGCTGCGACGATGCCGGCCGCGGCCAGCGCGGCGACGGCGACCAGCGCCCAGGGCACGCGCCGTCGGCGAGGGCGAGCCTCGACCGCGGACGTGCTCGCCGCGCGCTGTGCCGGAACCTCTGCCAGTAGCGCCGTGTCCTGGCGCAGCATCGCCTGCTCGAGCTCACGGAGCGAAGCGCCCGGCTCGATCCCGAGTTCGCTCACGAACAGCTCCCGTGTCCGGCGGAACAACTCCAATGCGTCTGCCTGGCGCCCGGCCCGATACAGCGCGAGCATCAAGAGCTCGCGCGGTCGCTCGCGCAGCGGGTGCGACGCAACGAGCTCCTCGAGCTCCGGCACGATGCCCGCCGCCTGGCCGGCCTCGAGTGCGGCGTGGAGCCAATCCTCGACGGCGGCCAGCCGCACGTCCTCCAACCTTGCCGCGGCACGCTCGGCGAACGGCTCCGCCCGAAACTCGAGCAACGCCGGGCCCCGCCATAGGTCCAGTGCCCGGCGCATCCCTTCGACCGCGCCCGCTGCATCGCCGGCCGCGAGGCGCTCCCGCGCGTCGGCCGCGAGCTTCTCGAAGCGATCGACGTCGAGCTCGCCTTCGGCAACTCGCAGCTCGTAGCCCGGCGCACGGGTCACCAGTCGTTCGGGGCCGAGCTCCTTGCGGAGCTGCGAGACGTAGACCTGCAACGTCTTCGTTGCGCGCGCCGGGGGCTCGTCGCCCCAGAGCTCGTCGATCAGCGTCTCGGTCGCGACCACACGATTGCGATGGAGGAGGAGCAGAGCCAGCAGCGCTCTCGGTTTCGCGGCGGCGAGGTTGACCGAATTCCCGTCGATCAGGGCCTCGAGTGGCCCAAGGAGTCGGAACTCGTACACGCGAAAGCCATACTAGGCTCCTCCCATGGCCACGACCGACGAGCCTCGCGCCGACTCGACCCAGTCCAAGCTCGACCAGCTTCAGCAGCTGCGCGACGAGGCCGAGCACGCCGGCACCGACAAGGCGATCGAGCGCCAGCGCCAGCAGGGCAAGCTCCTCGCCCGCGAGCGACTCGTCGAGCTGCTGGATCCGGGCTCCTTCGTCGAGCTCGATCGCTACGTCCGGCACCGCGAGCCGAACTTCGGGATGCTCGAGCGGCGCCCCTACGGCGACGCGGTCGTCACCGGCTACGGAACGATCTTCGGCCGGAAGGTCTTCGTGTTCTCACAGGACTTCACGGTCTTCGGCGGCTCGTTGAGCGAGGTCTTCGCCGAGAAGATCTGCAAGGTGATGGACCTGGCGCTGAAGTTCGGCTGCCCCGTCATCGGCATCAACGACTCGGGCGGCGCGCGCATCCAGGAAGGCGTCGTGTCGCTCGCGGGCTATGCGGAGATCTTCTGGCGCAACGTTCAGTCCTCGGGGGTGATCCCGCAGATTTCCCTCGTGATGGGCCCGTGTGCGGGGGGCGCCGTCTACTCGCCCGCAATCACGGACTTCGTCTTCATGGTCGAGGGGACGTCGTACATGTTCATCACAGGCC
>DAINSN010000183.1:0-4736 GCA_036741295.1 Gaiellaceae bacterium | reverse complement strand
CGCGCGGAGGCAAGAGCCACACCGTCACGGTGAAGCTCGCAGCTCGGCCGGCGTAAGTCCTAGGCCGGGCTCTGGTACGTCTTCGACATCGCCTGCAGCAGCTTCCAGGCGATGGAGCCGTGAGTCTCGACGAGCGGGCGGAACTCCCAGGAGGTCAGTCCGTAGCAGCGCAGGTCGCTGTCGGCCGTGATCGTCGCCGTCCGGGCGCTTTCGTTCAGCAGCGCCACCTCGCCGAAGTAGTCGCCGGGGCCGAGCTTGCGGCGCGCGTCCCCGCCTACCGTCACCGTCGCCTCACCCTCTTCGATCACGAAGAAGCCGACGCCGGTCTGGCCCTCAGACGTCACGGTGTCCCCCGCGTTGAAGGTCCGCTGCTTCATGGACGCCGCGATCCGCTCCAACTCCTTGTTGTCCAGGTCGGAGAAGATCGGTACCCGCTTGAGGAGTTTGGCGGCGCCCTCTGCCATGCGAGGACTATGCCACACTGACCAAGTGAAGCTCACGATCGTCGGGTGCTCGCCCGCCTGGCCGAACCCCGGGGGCGCACAGTCGGGGTATCTGGTCGAGGGCTCAGGACGGGTCCTGCTCGACTGCGGGCCGGGCGTGCTCCCACGACTTCGCGCGCAAGAGGGCTGGCCCCGGGTCGATGCGATCGTGATCACACACTTCCACCTCGACCACTGGGGTGACCTGGTCCCCTGGACGTTCGGCTCGATGTTCGGCCCCGGCCATGACGTCCCGCCGCCCCAGTTGTGGCTGCCGCCGGGAGGGAAGGAAGAGCTCGGCCGCTTCGGCGAGCAGCTCGGCTTCGCAGGCATGTTCGACGCGTTCGACCTGCGCGAATACCTCGAAGGCGAATCGTTCGAGGCGGACGGACTGACGATCACGCCGGTGCGGGTGCCGCACTACCAGCTACAGACCTACGCGCTCCGGGTGACCGACGGGAAGGCGACGCTGGCCTACTCCGGCGACTCGGCGCCGAGCCCGCAACTAGCCGAGGTCGGACGGGATGCGGACCTCTTCCTCTGCGAGGCAACGCTCAAGGAGAGCCGCGAAGGCGGCGACGGCTTGCGCGGTCACTTGTCGGCGGAAGAAGCAATCGCGGCGTTCGAGGAGTCCGGCGCACGCCGGCTCGTCATCATCCATCGCCCCGAAGAGCTTTCTTTGCCCGACGGTGTCGAGCGCGCGGCCGACGGCGACGTCTACGAGCTGTAGTCGGCCAGCCTGGCGACAACTTCGCCAAGCCGGCGATAGCCCTCAACAGACGGGTGGTCTCCATCGGAAGTCCAGTCGGCGCGCATGCGTCCCGGGCGGTCGGGATCCTCGAGCGCGTCGTGGAAAGGAAGCAGCGGAACGCTCTCGTCGCGCGCGAGCTCGGCGATCAGCGCGTTCAGCCGCCGGATCTGCGGTTCCGACTCAGGCCAGCCGTTGTTCCATGGCAGCACGTCGATGACTGCGACACGGAGGCCGAGCTCCTTGCCGCGCCGAACCATCGCGCGTAGATGGCCCGCCGCGTCCTCGACCGGCCGGTCCTGCGCGATGTCGTTGATGCCGCCCTGCACGACGAGGATGTCTGCGTCGCGCGCAGAGTCGTCGAGGCGCGCCATGATCTCGTCCGTGCGCTGGCCGTCGACACCGCAGTTGCGAAATACGAGCCGCGGCTCGATCTGCGCGGCCCAGTATTCCCACTGACTGGTCTCGTCACCTCCGCGCTGTGAGTCGTAGCCCGGCGAACCCTCGGTGATCGAATCGCCGAGCGCCGCGACGACGATGATGTCGTCAGCTACCGCGTGGATCGGTCTGCTCTGCGATCTCCGCCGGAACTCCTCTGTTCTTCCGCACGACGTCGTAGCCCTTCAGCTTCGCGACAACGCTCTCGACGTCCGCAATTTCGTGGCCGGGATGAACGGCGAATTGATGTGCGTCAGAACGAAGCTCCTTGTACTCGCCGTGCGTCATGCTGATGCGCTCGACGCAGGCAGCGTCGCCGCATTCGCAGACGAGATCGAGAGACTCCGTCCTGAAGTCGAACGTCTTCGCGAGATCTTCGATCCGCTCGTTGACTTCCCGAAAGACGGCCTCGTTCAACCCGATGCGTTCCTCGCGTGAGCTCATGACAGGCAAGACTACTGCTCGCGGGCTTTTGCGTCCTTCTCTACAACGACGTAGTCGTTCTCTCGAGAGACCACATGTCCCACAGCTGCATCTGCTTGCTCGTGCCCCGGGGTGGTGAAGAAGTGAGCCGGGTTAGCCCTGACGTCCGCGTATTCGACCAGGGTCAGGCGCAGGACCTCCGTGCAGGCCGGGACGGGGCACTCACACAGGAACGGGATCCGCTCGATCGGCGCGTCGTACTCGTCCGCCCTGGCGCGGATCTGCTCGTTGGCCTCCCGGAAGGTGTAGTTGTTCCTCACGATCCGCTCGCGCACGCTGTCGTTCATCGTCCGCTCGTTCTTGCGCGGGACGGGGACGGCTAAACGCGTCGCTCGGAGGCGATCAGCGCCGCCAGCTCGGGCGGTGTCTCCTGCCCCGGGCGGATCGCGCCGACCAGGTCGTAGAGCTTCATCCGGTGCGAGCGGGCCGCGCGCCGAATCAGCTGGAAGGCCTCGTCGATATCGAGGCCGTACCGTTCCGCGACGATCCCCTTCGCCTGCTCGATGCCGATCCGGGACTCGAGGGCATGTTCGAGCTGGGCCCGGCGCTCGTAGGACGCATGGGTGACTGACAGCAGCCGGGCAACTGCAGCGGACGCGTCCTGGAGCGTCCCGACCTCGATGTCCCCCTCCGTCAAGACTGCCCAGTCTAGTGCCGGCGTGGCTTGAGATCGACGACCAGGTCGCACTCGAGCGCATCGGCAATCCGGAGCAGCGTGTCGATCCGCGGCGGGCGGCCTCCACGCTCCAGCCGTGCGATCGCCGACTGAGTCGTGCCGACGAGCTCGGCCAGCTCGCGCTGGGAGAGCCCTCTGGCCTGCCGCCGCTCCGACACCTTGTCGGCCACTGCGGCGAAGAACCAGCCACGGTCGGCGGTGCGGATTCGCTCCTGCAGGCGCTCGAGGGCGCCCTTGTTCATTCGCGGCATTGCAGAAATGCTATCGCTCGTCGAACTGGGCGCTCAACCGCTGGTAGAAGAAGCCGCCGAGGAGCAGGACCGCCCCGACCGCGAGGAACGAGAGAGCACGCTGCACCGAGCTCAGGCTCGGGAGGTCGTGGGCTTCCTGAGAGGAGGACCGGTCGTGTTCATCGCAGATTCCTCGCATGCACGTATAGCACTCTTGCTATGCCAGGTCAACCCTCCTTCATGAGCGGCCTTCTTCGCTAAGCCAGGAGCCTGCGGTGGCGCTGCAGCGCGGCGAGGACCATGTTGACGTCCTCAACCGTGTTGTAACAGTGCGCAGAGATGCGCAGGTTGTCGTCCCGTTCCGAGGTGACGATGCCCTCCTCGCCGAGCGTTGCCACGAGTGCCTTGGCGTCCGTGGACTTGACGCAGATGAGGGCGCCACGCCTTTCCGGCGCGCGCGGCGTGACGACTTTCGCCTGGAGGTCGTCCAGGCCGTCGAGCAGATGCGCGTTGAGACCGAGCACGTGCTCGCGCGTCTCGGGGATTCCGATCTCCTGCATCAGCTCGATCCCGGCGATGCCCGCGTAGATCGAAGGGACAGGCGGCGTGCCGGACTGGAAACGCGCAGCCGTCCGCGCAGGCGAATAGTCGGTGTGATCCATGGCGAAGATGTTCTCATCGGCGAACCAGCCGGTCTGAGTCGGCCAGACACGTTCGACGAGATCGCGCCGGCAGTAGAAGAAGCCGAGGCCCGCGGAGCCGAGCAGGTACTTGAGGACACCTGCGCCGAGAAAGTCGACGCCCAGCTCGGAGACGTCGACCGGGAGCGAGCCGACCGCTTGGAACGCGTCGAGCAGAACGAGGGCGCCGCGCTCGTGGGCGAGCTCGACGACCGTGGGGACGTCCAGCATCGCGCCGTTGCGGTAGCAGACGTGCGTGAGCGAGACGAGCAGCGTGTCGTCGTCGATCGCGCGCTCGAAGTGTTCGATCGGGATCGTGCCGTCCGCTGCCGCGGCAACATGGGTCACGCGCGCGCCGCGCGACTCCTGTGCGTGCCAGATCTGTCCGATGGTCGGGAACTCCCAGTCGGTGAGAACCACCTTCGACCGCCGGGTGAAGCGAAGGCCGCTCGCCAGCGCGCTCACGCCCGCCGACAGCGAAGTCGTCACGGCGATCTCGTCCGGCAGCGCGTTGACGAGCCCGGCGAAGGCGTCGCGTGCCGCCTCCTGGCGCTCGACCCAGTATTCCCATGGCGCGCCGTATTCGTCCCAATCGGCGAGGTACTGCTCGTAGGCGGCGCGCACTGCGTCCGACAGCGCGCCTTGCGAGCACGAGTTGATGTAGAGCCGCTGCGCGAAGATGGGGAAGAGTTCGCGACAGGTCTCTGGGGTCAGACTCCTCGGGGGTCTGACCCCGGCCTTCTCAACGGCCAAGGTAGGCCTTTCGCAGATCTTCGTGCTGGAGCAGCTCTTTCGCCGGGCCCTGGAGGACGAGCCGCCCCGTCGAGAGCACGTAACCGCGGTCGGCGATCGAGAGCGCCATGTTCGCGTTCTGCTCGACGATCAACATCGCGACGCCGGACTGGTGCACCTGCTGGATGATCTCGAAGCTGCGCTCGACGAGGATCGGCGCAAGGCCCATCGAAGGTTCGTCCATCAGCAGCAGCTTTGGGTGCGACA
>DAINSN010000182.1:0-4837 GCA_036741295.1 Gaiellaceae bacterium | reverse complement strand
AAGGCCCATACGGGATTCGAACCCGTGCCGCCGCCGTGAGAGGGCGGTGTCCTAGGCCACTAGACGAATGGGCCGAACGGAGTTCAGTCTAGCGAGGTCTCCCGTCGAGAGGATCGCAACTAGCGTCGGTACAATGGCGACCCGTTGCGGGGTCGTCTAATGGTAGGACGCCTGACTCTGGATCAGGTAGTCAAGGTTCGAGTCCTTGCCCCGCAGCCTCCGAAGGCCCGCTTCCGTAGCGGGCTTTCGTGCCTCTGATTAGCGGCGGACGACGAGCGTGTGCGCCGCGCGGTCGCCGAGTCGCTGGCCCTGCGCAGAAGTCAGGGCGAAGATGGCGCCGACCAGATAGAAGAAGAGACAGTCGACGACACGAAGCAGGTTGCGAACGACGGCTGCACCAAGAGTCAGATCCTCCCCGTCTTCACCTATGACTTGGATGCCGACCATGCGCTTGCCAAGCGTCGCTCCAGTCCCACCTTCGCAGACGACGTAGTAGCCGAGCCCGAGCAAGAGGAACACCCAGAAGGCCTTCCCCTCGATGTTGATCCCGGCGTTCGTGTAGCCGTTGCCGGTCTGGGTGTAGCCGCCACCGGTCAAGAGTCCGAAGATGATCCCTGCCGGGAAGAAGACGATGACGGCGTCGAGGAGAACGGCAACGAAGCGGAGTGGGACGCCCGCATATTCCACGGAGCTCCTTCGCTCCCTTGCTCGATCACCCCAGCGTTGCGCGGTCGGGAGCGGCGGTGCGTCGCCCAGGTCCACCCTCGCACTCACCTGCGAAGCAATGTTGATCGCCTCCTGGGCCGGCACCCCGGCTTGGCGGGTCAGCAGGTCAGCAAGATCCGTGTAGTCCCAGCTCTCTATCGCTGCGGCAATCGGCCGTCCTTCGGCGTCGAACCGGTACGCCGAGACGGTTCTGCTCTGCTCATCGACGAGAACCTCGACTTTGCCGACGGATGTGCTGAAGGTCTCCTTCACAGGGAGCCCATGGCGGCGGACTTCTTCATAGTCGTGACAATCGGCACGGAAGCGCCGGGACCCAAGACCTCTTCTAGTGGGCGCGGCAGGCGCGAGCGCCGACCGTCACGCGCACGAGCGCATGAGCGGTGCCGGCCTCGCCGGTCGCGTCGAGCATCAACCGGTACGCCCCACGTCGGAGCCCGGCCGGAAGCTTCAACCGCACATTATTCGTGCCCGCCCGGAGCAGCCCGAACTGCCCACGCTTGACGAGACGGCCGTGGCTGGTCAACAGCCGGCTGCGAACGCGTGCCGCAGCAGAGAGATCGACGCGCAACCGCAGGACCGACCCTGCCGCGCAGACGAAGCGGCCGGGCTTCACCTTGACGGCGAGCGGCGCTCCGTTCGCGGGGCTCATCGTCACGACAACCGCCGTGCCGCGTGCCGTAAGGGCTGGCGCGGGCGGCTCCTGCTTCGCGACGATCATCGGGATCGATGCGAAGAACACTGCATTGCGTGTCAGGCTTAGCCCTCGCGCCGTAGTGGCGCCGAGGGCCTGCGGCCAGGTGAGCCCGACGAGATTCGGCACGCCCACGAGCACCGATGACATCGCTCCGACGTTTCCGGCGAGATCGACAGCCACAACCGAGAACGAGCGAGTGTCACCCGAATCGAAGGCCCCCATCTTCACCTCGAACTCCGTGCTGCCCAGGTTCTTCCACGGTGCGCCGTCGACGAACACGACGTAGTTGGCGACGTTGTCGTTGGGAGCGGACCAGCGGAGCGTCAGGCCGTCAAAGGCGACCTCGCCGTTGAAGTTCAGGGGCTTGCCGGGAGCAACACTGTCCAGATGGAGCGTTCGGGATGCCGTCCATGCGGAGACGTTCCCCGCGGAGTCACGTGCGCGTGCCTGCCAGTAATAGAGACCGTCGACGGGGAGCGAGGACGGCGACCAGGTCGCGAGGGCACCGTTGAGGAGCGTGCCCGAGTTGCCGCTGCGGACGATGCCGAGGCAGAGCGCGTCGGAGCAAAGACGGAACTCGACGATGCCCGTCCCCGCAAACGCCGGCTTGTTGAACGGAGCGGTCAACTGGATCGTGTGGACCCACGCGTCGTCTGCAGGTGCGCTGAGCGCAGGAACTGTTGGAACGCTCGTGTCGAGCTGGAAGCTTCGGGTCGCGCTCCACCCGGACTGGTTGCCGGCGACGTCATGCGCTCGTGCCTGCCAGTTGTACGTCCCGTCCGCAAGCGCGGCCGGTGTCGCAGTCCCCGTGCCTCCACTGGACACCGAGCCGGACGTGACCGACTGCACGACCGGAGCGCAGGAAACACCTGCCGGTGCCGAGCTCGAGCAGAGCTGGAACTCGACGGTGCCGGTGTCGCCTCCCGCGGTCGCGTCGTCGAAGGTCGCGCGCAGCTGCGGCAGCGCATTCGTCATCAGAGCGTCGGCCGGGGCCGTCAGCGTCGGGGTCGACGGCGCAACATTGTCGATCTTCCAGCTGTACGTGGCAGGGCTCGTGTCGAGGTTCCCGGCCGGGTCCGTCGCGCGCACGTCGAACGTGTGCGTCCCGTCGCCCAAGCCGCTGTACGACGCGGGCGTGGTGCACGAGACGAACAGAGCGCCGTCAAGTCGGCACTCGAACGTCGAGCCGGGCTCGTTGGAGCCGAGGTCGAACGCGGCACTCGAAGACTGCGTATTCGCGGCCGGCATCGTCGGCCCGATCGTCGTGCTCGGCGGTGTCGTGTCGATTGTCCAGTTGTACGTAGCCGGGCTTGGATCGGTGTTGGTCGCCGCATCGGTGGCGCGGACGTAGAAGGTGTGCGGCCCGTCCGCGAGACCGGAATACGTCTTCGGGCTCGAGCACGAGGAGTAGGCGCCGGCATCCAGCGCGCACGCGTAGGTGGATGGAGACTCGCTCGAGGAGAAGTCGAAGGTCGCGCCGGTGGCGATCGTCAGCGCCGCGGGATAGCTCGGCCCGATCGTCGTGTCCGGCGGAGTCGCGTCGATCGTCCAGGAGTACGAGGCGGGGCTCGGGTCGACGTTGCCGGCCGGATCCACCGCGCGGGCCTGGAAGGTGTGTGCTCCGTCGGCGACGCCCGAATAGGCAGCGGGATTCGCGCAGGCCGCGAAGACGGCTCCGTCGAGGCTGCACTCGAAAGTCGAGCCGACCTGGGTCGCGGAGAGGCCGAAACTCGGGCTCGATGAGTTCGAGAGTGCGGCCGGTTGCGAGGTGATCGAGGTGTCGGGCGGAACCGTGTCGATCGTCCAGCCGTAGTTGGTGGTCGTTCCGGCGTTACCGGCGAGGTCGGCGATCGCCTTGACGTCGAAGGCGTGCGAGCCGTCTGCGAGCGGACCGTATGAGTGCGGGCTCGAACAGGCTGCGAAAGCTGCCGCGTCTACGCGACACTGGTATCCCGTCACCGCTTCGTTGGCGTTGAAGGAGAAGTTACCGCTGGAGGCGTTCGACTGGGCTGCAGGGCTCGACGTGATGCTCGTCGCCGGCGCGACGTTGTCGATCACGAAGCTCCACGACGTCGTCCAGGCCGAAGGCAGGCCTAGCGCGTCCTGCGCCTGCGCCTCCCACCAGTAGGTGCCGTCGGCGAGCGGCCCGGTCGGCGTCCAGGTTAGAGTCGCGCCGTTCGTCGCCGCCATCGCACCGGAGTCCTGAGGAGAGGCCGAGCAGCCGGAATCGGCGCAGAGGCGGATCGTCAGCGTCCCCCCGTCACCCTCGGTATCCGAATAGATCGCGCTGAGCGTCGGAATCGAAGTCGTGTGCAAACCGTCGGCCGGCGACGAGAGGGACGCCGAAGCAAAGGCGTTCGGAGCCGGGTGCACAGTGATGGCGTTGTTCGGATCCCAGGCCAGCATCTGGATCGTCCGCGAGGTCGCGCCACCGCTCGAGTACGCGGTCGTCTGATGCCGCCAGAACTGCACACACAGATGCTCATTCGTCGCGAGAGTCGTTGCACCCGCGGTCGTGTAGGAGACCGACACGGTCTGACTCGTCGCGTTGAGCGTGATAGATCCACCGTCGGTGGGGGGAACAACGGTCCCGCCCGCCACCGTGTTGCCGCTGTCGTCGACCTTCCACATCGCCGCGGTGAGAACGGCTGCCCCGTTTCCGTTCGCGTCTGGCCGCAACTGAGCGGCGAAGGTCCACATGCCCGCGGGGAACGTCATGCCGCCTGCGGCGTCGACGGTCCAGCCTGCGCACGCTGACGGGATCGAAGGCAGCGTCCCACTCACCCCCGTGTTGGAAACCGACGTAGCGAGGCTCACTCCCGGGTTGAAAGGCGCCCAACCCGCAGCGCTGAGCGCAACGCGGTTATCAGCCTGCGGCAGCAGCGATCCTGAGATGGCGGTGCTCGTATCCGTGTAGGCCGTGGTCGGCCCCGGGTTCGTACCGAGCAGGATGTAGTTGAACGTGTTCGTACTGGACGGGATCTTCGCCCGGTAGACCTCGGCTCCGACGGGGACGTTCGTCACCGTCACCGGCGCATTCGTGACGCTGACTTGGTTGGATGCGACGCTCGCGGTGCGCGCCGCTCCGCTCGTTGTGACATAGACGTACTTGTAAGCGCCTGTCGAGACACCGCCGCTGTTCGGAACCCCCGCCGCAGCGACCGGCACCAGACCCTGCGCCGCAGGCGCCGCGGTCGTCAGCAGATAACTTCCGCTGACAGACGAAGCCGGGCCAGCGAAGTACAACGTTCCCTGGTAGCTGGAGATCCCGGCACCCGAGCCACTCGCGAGCGTCGTCAGCAGGACCACGACCGCCCCGGCAAGAACCGCGACCAGCCGGAACCGACGGAGGGGTCGCTCCGTGGCGCTAGGAATGTCGCCGGAAGTCCGCAGAACCATGGGTTGCCTTCACGCGCG
>DAINSN010000181.1:0-4837 GCA_036741295.1 Gaiellaceae bacterium | reverse complement strand
AGGTGGCCGCGAAGCTCGCGGTCGGCTACACGCTCGACGAGATCCCGAACGACCTCACCGGCACCACTCCTGCGAGCTTCGAGCCGACGCTCGACTACGTCGTCGTAAAGTTCCCGCGCTTTGCGTTCGAGAAGTTCCCAGGCGCCGACACGACGCTCGGAACGCAGATGAAGTCGGTCGGCGAGGCGATGGGCATCGGGCGCACCTTCATCGAAGCGTTCCGGAAGGCGCGACGGTCGCGCGAGCTCGACGGCGAGGAGATCTGGCAGCTCGACGACAGCGCGCATCCGTGGTTCGCTGTCGAGCTCGCGGACGAGCTCGACGAACTGAGGCTCGACGACCTGGTTGCGGACGACTTCCTGCGGATCAAGCGGGCAGGCTTCTCCGACGCGGACATCGGCTCGCGTTGCGGGGTGACCGAAGAAGATGTCCGCGCCAGACGGCGGGCCTGGGGCGTACGCCCCTCCTATCGGCGTGTCGATTCGTGCGCCGGCGAGGTCGAGGCGGCTTCGACGTACTACTACTCGACGTGGGGCGAGGCGGACGAGGCGCCGCCGCACGGTGAGAAGCCGCGGGTGGTCATCCTCGGTTCGGGCCCGAACCGCATCGGTCAGGGGATCGAGTTCGACTACTGCTGCGTGCATGCGGCGCAGAGCTTCCGGGCGCTCGGCTACGAGGCCGTGATGGTGAATTGCAACCCGGAGACGGTCTCGACGGACTACGACACCTCCGACCGCCTCTACTTCGAGCCGCTCGGGCTCGAGGAAGTGCTCGCGGTGTGCGAACGGGAGCAGCCCGAGGGCGTCGCGATCCAGTTCGGCGGCCAGACGCCGCTGAAGCTCGCGCGCGGGCTCGAAGCCGCGGGCTACCCGATCATCGGCACGCGGTTCGACGCCGTCGACCTCGCCGAGGACCGCGAGCGCTTCGGTGCACTCCTCGACCGTCTCGGCATCCGGTGTCCGGAGTGGGGGATCGCGCGCACGACCGCGGAGGCGCGCACCATCGCCGAGCGGATCGGCTTTCCGATCTTGATCCGCCCGTCATACGTGCTCGGCGGGCGTGCGATGCGTGTCTGCTATTCCCCGGACGATCTCGGTGCGATCGAGAGCCCCGTGCTGATCGACCGCTTCATCGAGAGCGCACTGGAAATCGACGTCGATGCGGTCTCGGACGGGCACGAGACGTACGTCGGCGCAGTCATGCAGCACGTCGAGGAGGCGGGTGTGCACTCGGGTGATTCGGCCTGCGTGCTGCCGGCGCCCTCGCTCAGCCCTGCCCGCGACGCCGAGATCCGTTCGATTGTCCGCACCGTCGCGCAGGCACTCGGCGTGGTCGGTCTTCTCAACGTGCAACTCGCAGTCGTCGAAGGAACGGTGTACGTGCTCGAGGCGAATCCACGTGCGTCGCGCACGGTTCCCTTCGCCTCGAAAGCGACGGGAGTGAATCTCGTCGAGGCCGCGTGCCGCGTCATGGCCGGCGCTCGGGTGTCGGAGCTGGACCTGTTCGAGGGACAGTCCCTGGGACATGTTTCGGTGAAGGCTGCGGTGCTTCCGTTCGCCCGCTTCCCCGGCGCGGACCCGGTGCTCGGGCCCGAGATGCGCGCGACGGGAGAGGTGATGGCGAGCGCCGCCGATCTCCCAACTGCGTTCGCGAAGGCGGAGCGTGCAGCAGGCCGGCCGCTACCGGTCGCCGGAACGGCGTTCCTCTCGGTGCGCGATGCAGACAAGCGGGCGGTCGTTCAGGTCGCCGGCGAGCTCGCCGAGCTCGGGTTCAAGTTGCTCGCGACGGCCGGCACCGCGGACACGCTCGCCTCGGCGGGGCTCGAGGTGGAACGCGTGCGCAAGGTGACGGAGGAGGGTGCAGGCCCGACGGTCGTCGACCTCATCCGCCGCGGTCGTTGCAATCTCGTCATCAACACGCCGCAAGGGTCGGGCGCACGGACGGACGGGTACTTGATCCGGGAGGCCGCGCTCGTGGCGCGCGTGCCGTGCATTACGACGCTGTCCGGCGCGGCAGCCGCGGTCCATGCGATCGCGAACGCCCGCAGCGAGGAATCGCTCTCGCTGCAGGAGCTGCAGGAACGAATCGAGCATGAGACGCGAGCGGCTTAGCGTCGTCGCCAACGAGCAGGTCGGGCCGTACACGCTGCTGCGGGTCGCGCGCGGCGGCATCGACCCGGGCGTTCCGGGACAGTTCTTCATGCTCGAGGCACCCGGTCGCTTGCTGCCTCGGCCGATGAGCCTCTGCCTCGCGCCTCGCGGCGAGCTCGCGTTCCTCATCGATCCGATCGGGCCCGGAACGACGGCACTCTGCGAGCTCGAGAGCGGGGAGGCTCTCCATGTGTTCGGCCCCCTTGGCAACGGCTTCGCCCTCGACCTGGAGCGGCCGCTGCTCGTCGGCGGCGGCATCGGGATCGCGCCGCTGCCCTACCTCTCTGAAGCGCTCGGGCGGCCGCCCGCCGTGCTCGGATTCCGCTCGGACTTGCACGCCCAGGCCGCCGAGCTGGTGCCGAACGCCCAGGCTTGCGTCGAGCCGACCCTCGTGACCCAGCTGATCCCGGACGGGATGGACGTCCTGGCCTGCGGGCCCGAGCCGATGTTGCAGGCGGTGCGAGCTCTGGCGCCAACCGCTCAGCTGGCCTGGGAGGCGCCGATGGCCTGCGGCTACGGGGCCTGCTACGGGTGTGCGGTGGAGATCGACGGCGAGCTGAAGCGCCTGTGCGTCGAGGGACCGGTGCTCCGTGCTGCTTAACGCTTCAGGGTGTCTGGACGCACTCACTGCGCCCGACGTCGCGCGCGGTCTCGACGCGTTCGTGACGAAAACAGTCACGCCGCTGCCGCGCGACGGGAACACGCCGGTCCGCATCGCGGAGACCGAGGTCGGGATGCTCAACTCGATCGGGCTTGCGAATCCCGGCATCGACCGCTTCCTCACGCGCAACCTTCGGGAGCTCGGCGAGCTCGGCGTGCCCGTGTGGGTGTCGGTCGGCGGGTTCGAGATCGACGACTACGCCGAGATCTGCTCACGGCTGGACGATCACGCCGAGGTGAGTGCGATCGAGCTGAACGTTTCCTGCCCGAACGTCGAGGCGCCGGCCGAGAGCGCGGCGCAGATCGTCAGCGCCTCGCGCCTGGCGACGCGAAAACCGTTGTGGGCGAAGCTCTCACCGGCTGTGCCTGACATCGCGGAAGTCGCACGGGCCGCGCAGGCCGCGGGCGCCGACGGACTCTCGCTCGTGAACACGATTCGCGGACTGAAGCTCGACAGCAAGACGCTCCGGCCGGCCCTGGGCCCTGGACAAGGAGGCCTCTCGGGCCCTGCGCTCAAGCCGATCGCGCTGGCCGCCGTCGCGACGTGCTACCAGGCGACGCAGATGCCGATCGTCGGTATGGGCGGTGTGCAAACGGGTCTCGACGCACTCGAGCTCATCGCCGCGGGCGCTCGGCACGTCGCGCTCGGGACGGTGCTCTTCGCGGATCCCGACGCACCGGCACGCGTGCGCGCGGAACTGCACGCCGCCGCCGCCGAGCGTGGATGGAACTCATACGAAGATGCATATGCAGTCGCTCATGAAGAGGTGTTGTCCGCGGGGACAACTCTCGACGAAAGGTCGAGTGTCTAACGGTTAAAAAGCCTGCTCAGAAGGCCAAACATCCTCGCTTGACCGACGCAGGTCGCTTGTTAGACTCCCGCGCTCATGGTGTCGCCCAAGACCCAGGCCGAGGCACCGATTCGTTCGCTCGATCAACGCATGGAGGCGCTGAAGAGGGCGAATGACATCCGTGTCAGACGAGCCAGGCTGAAGAAGGATCTCAAGGACGGACGCGTCCAGATCGAGCAGATCCTCAGCAACCCTCCGGAGTACGTGTCGACGGCGAAGGTGTTCGACATGCTGATGGCCGTCCCGAAGTTCGGGCGGGTGAAGGCGGCACGTTTCCTGAACATGTGCCGGATCAGTCAGTCGAAGACGGTGGGGGGCCTCTCTGACCGGCAACGGTCTGAGCTGATTGGCCTCTTCCACCGCTAAGCCGCTGGTCCTCGTCGTCACCGGCACCTCCGGCGCCGGCAAAGGCACGCTCGAGAAGATTCTGCTCGAGCGGATGCCCGAGATCGAGCTGGCGGTTTCCGCAACGACCCGTGAGCAGCGGCCGGGCGAGCAGAACGGACGGGAGTACTGGTTCATCACGCCCGAGAAGTTCGAGCGGCTCGTGGAGGAAGGGGAGTTCCTCGAGTACGTCGACCTTCCGTGGGGCGCGCGGTCGGGCACGCTGCGCTCCGAGATCGACCGCATCAAGGCGCAAGACAAGGTGCCGCTGCTCGACCTCGAAACCGACGGCGCGTTGCGTGTGCAGGAGACGATCCCGGGATCGGTCACGATCTTCGTCGACGCGCCGACGTTCGCGGAGCTCGAACGGCGTCTGCGCGAGCGAGCGACCGAGAGCTCCGGCGAGATCCAGGTTCGACTCGACCTCGCTCGCAAGCAACAAACCCTCAAGGGCCGGTTCGATTACGCGATCGTCAACGACGACGTCGAGCGGGCCGCTCAGGAGCTGACCGAAATCGTCCGTCGGGAACTTCAGACCGCAGGTACCATGAGCCGTCCATGATCCATCCTCGCATCGATGAGCTCCTCGAAAACGTCGACTCGCGCTATGCGCTCGTCATCGTCGCCGCCAAGAGGGCCCGCCAGATCAACGACTACCACCACCAGCTCGGTGAGGGCATCGGCTTCGACCAGGCTCCGCCGCCACTGGTGGAATCGCGCTCGAAGAACTACTTGACCATGGCCCTCGAGGAAGTCGCCGAGGGCAAGCTCAAGTACAAGTACCCGAAGTAG
>DAINSN010000180.1:0-4981 GCA_036741295.1 Gaiellaceae bacterium | reverse complement strand
CCGATGAGACGCAACGCACCGACGATTCTGGCGCTCCTGCTCATCGTGGCGACCGCGACGGCATTCGCGGTGACGCAGCGCCTGAAGCTCGAGCCTAGCCCGATCTCCCAGACGCGGGTCGACGGCGTCTTCTCGCCCGTATGCCGCTGCCCCACGAAGGCGGCGAACATCGACTTCTCGCTGCGGAAAGCGGATCAGATCCGCATCGCCGTGCGCACGGCCGCAGGTGAGGTGACCGTTGCCGAGGGCTCGTTCCCTCGCGGCGACGTGCACGCACGCTGGGACGGACGAGATGCTTCGGGAGAGCTCGTGCCGGACGGGATCTACTACCCGCTGGTGCATCTCCAGCGCGCCGGCAGGACGATCGATCTGCCGAACCCGATCCGCGTCGACACGATCAGACCGTCGATCAAGTTCACCAGCCTCCGGCCGAGGGTCTTCCGGCCCGGCACGGAGAAGCTGAAGGTGACCTACACGGTCTCCGAGCACGCGCATGCGCTTCTTTTCGTCGACGGCAGGCGTCGGGTGTTCACGAACTCCACGCGGCTGCGCGGGCGGCTGCAGTGGTACGGGAAGGTGCGCGGTCATGCGATTCGGCGCGGCCGGCACAAGCTGAAGCTCGTTGCCGAGGATCTCGCGGGAAATCGTTCTGCGCCGACGTCCATGGTCGTCGTGCGCGTGCGCCGTCCGTGACGGCGACCGCCGGCGGTCCACCCGTGCTCGTCCTCGGCGTGCGCCGCTCGGGGACGACGCTGCTGCGCGTGATGCTGGACCGGCACTCCGAGCTGGCGGTTCCCGATGAGTCGTACTTCGTCCCGCAGCTCGCGGATCGCCATTTCCGGCACGTCGACCCCGATGAGTTCGTCGACGACCTGCGCAGGATTGACACGCTCGCGGAGTGGGACGTGCCGCTGGACAAGGTGCGCGCACGTCTGACGGAGCGGATGCCGATCGGAGCGGCGATCGCCACCGTGTATGCCGTCTACGCGGACGAGCGCGGCAAGCCGCGGTGGGGTGACAAGACGCCGATGTACATGCAGAACCTGCGCCTGCTCGAGCGGCTCTTTCCAGACGCGCTGTTCGTCCACCTGATCCGTGATGGACGCGACGCGGCGATGTCATTTCTCTCGATGCCGGCAGGGTTGATGACCGAGACGTGGATGCAGCCGCGGACCGTCGCCGGGTTCGCGTGCCAGTGGCGCACCGAGGTGAAGGCAGCGCAGCGTCTGGGCCGCCGCGTCGGTGACGAGCGCTACCTCGAAGTGCGCTACGAGGATCTCGTCGGCGACGTCGAGCCTGTGCTCCGCAAGGTCTCAGCGTTCGCACGCCTCCCGTACGAGCCGACGATGGCGGACTACGCCGGCAACGTGGACGTCTCGGCCAAGCCGCACCAGCAGAGTCTCAAGCGGCCGCCCACGGCGGGCCTCCGTGACTGGCGGCTGCAGATGTCCCCGGAGGACGTGGGCGCGTTCGACCAGGTCGCGGGAGATCTCCTCGCAGAACTGGGATACGAGACGCACGAGCGGCCCGACGCGGCCGGGAGACTCAGGCGCGCGTCGTACGGCGCGCGGGCCGTGGCCTGGCGGGCGGCAAGCTTCGGCCTACGGCGTTCGCCCTTGTGGCGCCGTCGTCACCCGTCCCTGCGCTGACTTCTTTTTCGCGGCCCGTCGCTTGCCGCGCTGAAGCGCGAGGATCTGCGGGCTCAGGCGTCCGTGCCACGCCATCACGATTCCGTTCAGCGTGAAGAAGTAGTGGCGCTCGGTGACGATCCCCGGCGAGTACTTCCCGATGTTCAGCCGCCAGAGGATCTTGCCGTCCGAGATCCGTAGCGCGAACGTGCGCTCCTCGAGCGTCGAAGTGAAGACGAGGTTGCCGGCCACGAACGAGCCGCCGAGGATCCTGCCGGAGAGGTTCCGGCGCCAGAGCAGCTTTCCGTCGCCCGCCCGAAACGCACGGAGACCGCCGTCGAAGCCGCCGATGAAGACGCGTCCTTGCGAGATCGCCGGAGTCGAATAGCCGTAGCCTCCGACGTGTGAGGTCCAGATCACGTGGCCGGTGCTCGCCGACAGCGCGTAGATCTTGCCCGACCGAGAGATCGTGAAGATGCGCCTGCCGTCTGTCGACGGGCTTGCATAGAAGCTGTCGTACCGGAACGCGTCGCGCTTCAGGTAGGTGCTCCAGATCTTGTGCGCATCGCTCGCGCGCAGGCAGAAGATCGACCCCGCATAGGTCGTGATGAAGATTCGATTCCCCGAGAGCGAAGGGCTCGAGTTGATCCGACCGCCCGTGTTGTAGGCCCACTTCACACGGCCGGTGCGCACGTAGACCGCGAAGAGGCGGCCGTCGGTGGCGCCGAAGTAAACGACCCTGCCGACCGCGACCGGCGAGGACTCCACCTTCCCCTTGACGTGCAGCCGCCAGAGCAACTGGCCGTTGAAGCGGTTGTACGCCGTCACACTCCCGTCGTGCGCGCTCACGATCAGCCGTGGGCCCGCGATCGCCGGCGTGGAGGGCTTCTTGGCGCCGAAGCGCTGCCAGATCCTGTGCCCGTTGTGCGAGTCGAGCGCGACGGTGCGGCCGCCGAAGGTATTGACGTACAGGATCCCGCTGCAGTAGCTGGGCGGGTACTCGATGTAGCTGTGCAGGCCGACGACCCAGAAGTGGCGCAGCGGCAGGCCGATGTCGATTCCGGGTCGCGACAGCGTTCGTGCGGGATCTCCGCCGAAGTTGTCCCAGCAGCGCTTGTCGTCGACGAGGTGGTAGCGACCCCTTTTCTTTTTCGGCTGCGTCGGCTCGAGCGCGTTCGTGGCGACCGACGCCGAAACGCCACTCAGCTTCGTGTCGAGCTTGCCCCCCGGTCGCTCACGCGACTTGAGGAAATAGGCCACGCCCGCGCCCGCGACGAGCAGCACGACGACAGCCACGATGAGAAGTATCCGACGGCGCACCGGGCGGAACTAGTCTGCCAGCGGAGCCTGGTGCTGGAGCTCCGCAGCCGTCTGGCCTGCCTCGCCGTCCTGTGCATGCTCGGTGACTTGCGGGCTAGGCGCACTCGGCGGCCCCGGCAGCGTTTTGCGGGGAAGAGCCACGCAGGCCCAGGCGGCGAGCGCCATCACGCCCCACACGATCGGGTCTTCGAAGAAGCCCGCATAGAAGAGCGAGTGCACGAACAGGGCGAGGAAGACCGCGGACGCTCCCAGTCCGAGCGCGCGGTTCAGGCCGGTGAGCAGGAAGAGCAGCCGAGTGGCGCCGGCGAGCAGCGCGGCGTAGGCCAAGAGGCCGATGATGCCGAGCTCCGCTGCAACCGTCAGCGGCGTCGTGTGCGAACGGTCTCGTTTTGCCGACAGCTGTGTGTTCGCCTCGTCCTTGCTCGCCTGCGGCTGGCCGCCGATCCCGACGCCCGCGAGCGGATGGTTCGTGAAGACGACCCACGCCACCCGTGCGAGCCGTGTGCGCCCGCTCGTGGCCTGGCGCGCGGAGTCGTTCACCGCGGTGGCGGCGACGAAGGCCGCTCCGGCGAGGACGAAGGCTGCGCCGCCGACGAGCAGGACGCGCCGCATCTTCGGTCCGCCCAGTGCGTACGACACTGCCACGCCGACGGCGAACAGCGCGACGAAGCTCGATTGCGAATAGGAGAAGAGCAGTCCTGCCCAGAGAAAGGCGATGAGCGCCGTGCCCGCCCAGAAGCCGATCCGCCCGAGCCAGACAGCGACGAGAAGAATGGCGATCGCAATCACGACGTGCCGGCCGAAGATGCTCGGATCCTTGAAGAGCGACGTCACGCGGAAGTACGTGGTGTACGCATTTGCACGCTCGACGTCCCCGGCGAGGAGGTGCCCGTGCGTCAAGCGCTGGAAGAGCGCGACCGCGGAGAACAGTCCGGCCAGCGCGACCAGCGTCGCCGCGAGCGCGCGGGGATGCCACGAACGGAAGGGCGAGCGCGAGACGGCGACGACGAGCGCGGAGAACGGAAACAGGAAGAAAAGGAGCTCGATCGTGCCCTGGCGCAGATCCCGGGTCCAGAGGAGCGAGACCCCGGCGAGGGCGACGAAGATCGCCGCGGGCACGGCGAGCAGCGGTGGGAGTGGCCTGCCGACGTCGCCACGTACGGCGCGGATCAGGAGTGCCAGACCTGCGGCCGCGAGGACGGCGTACAGCGGCAGGAGCAGGTAAGCCTTCTGCGTTCCGATCGACACGGAGATCCGGAACGGCGCGGCAGCGAGGAGGACGACCGGGACGATCGCCGGGTACCGAGCGAGCGCCGCTGCGGCGCCGACGACAACGAGAACGCCGACCGCGAGGGCGGCGACGTGGCTCGGAGGGCTGACGAGCAGCTTGAGGTCCGCCCCCGGGATGAGGGCCGCCGCAAGGGTGGCCTCCCCCGCCGCGGTCACGGCCAGGCCGGCCAGGAGCTGAGCGCGCGTACGCGAAAGGAGCATCGCCGCCGCCCCCAGCCCGCCGATTACCGCAGACAGCTGAGCCAGGTCGCCATGGGGCATGAGGGACAAAGACTACGGGGGTCGTGATAGGAAGGGCCGCGTGATCGGAGCCTGGAAGCGCGTACTCGTGCTTGCGCCACATACCGACGACGGCGAGTTCGGCGCCGGCGGGACGATGACGCGGCTGGTGGAGGAAGGGGCCGAAGTCCGCTATGTGGCGTTCTCGATTGCCACCCGGTCGCTGCCGGCAGGCTTCCCACCGGACACGCTTGCGCAGGAGGTGAGATCGGCCACCGCCGAGCTGGGGATCTCGCCGGAGAACCTGACCGTGCACGACTTCGACGTGCGGACGTTCCCCGAGCACCGGCAGGACATCCTCGAGCTGCTCGTTGCGCTCTGGGAGGACTGGCGGCCGGACGCCGTCTTCCAGCCGAGCCTGCACGACATCCACCAGGACCATCAGGTGATCGCGGCGGAAGGACTGCGTGCGTTCAAGCGGACGACGATCCTCGGCTACGAGATCCCGTGGAACAACTTCGACT
>DAINSN010000179.1:2165-4985 GCA_036741295.1 Gaiellaceae bacterium | reverse complement strand
ACGGTCTTCCAGGACTACGCGCTCTTCCCGCACATGACCGTCGCCGAGAACGTCGCTTACGGCCTGCGCGTGAAGCATGTCCCGCGTGCGGAGCGCAAACGTCGAGTGGACGAGATCCTGAAGGTCGTGAGGCTTCCAGGGCTCGGCGATCGCAAGCCCGTCCAGCTCTCGGGAGGCCAGCGTCAGCGGATCGCGCTCGCGCGCTCGCTCGTGAATACCCCGAGGGTGCTGCTCCTCGACGAGCCACTGGGCGCGCTCGACCTCAAGCTTCGGCAAGAGATGCAGATCGAGCTCAAGCGCATCCAGCGCGAGGTCAGCGAGATCGGCATCACCTTCGTCTACGTCACCCACGACCAGGAGGAGGCGCTCACGATGAGCGACCGCCTCGCGGTCTTCAACGAGGGCCGGATCGAGCAGATCGGTGCGCCGGCCGACGTCTACGAACGTCCTGCGACCGAGTTCGTCGCCGGCTTCGTCGGCGTCTCGAACGTGCTCGAGCGGAACGGCAGGAAGTTCACCGTCCGTCCGGAGAAGATCCGGATGCATTTCGACGAAGATGGCGACGGCGAGCAGGGTCGGATCCGCGACGTCGTTTACGTCGGCATGTTCACGAGGTACGTCGTGGAGCTCGACTCCGGGGGCGAGCTCACCGTCGTCAAACAGAACCTCGAGACGTCCTCGCAAGAGGCGCTCGAGTCCAGGGGCAGGCGGGTGCGCCTCGAGTGGCGTCCCGAGCACACCTTCGAGATCGAACGAGGAGGAAAAGCATGAGAAGGATTCGCAGGGTTCACGTACTGGTGGCGGCGTTGGCCGCGGCTCTGTGCGTGCCGGCGTCGGGAGTCAGCTCGGCTGCGGGTGGGCCGACGATGATCACGAAGGCTGGAAAGAACGAGGGCTCGCTCAACCTGATCGCCTGGCAGGGCTACACCCAGGGGCAATGGGTGAAGCCGTTCACCAAGGCGACAGGGTGCAAGGTACACCCGAAGTACGGCAACACCTCCGACGAGATGGTGACATTGATGCGGACAGGCCAGTTCGACGCTGTGTCGGCGTCAGGCGATGCAAGTCTGCGCTTGATCGTCGGCAAGGACGTCAGGCCGATCGATCCGAACTTGATTCCCGACTTCAGGAACTTCAGCAGTGCCCTGAAGTCACCGCCTCACAACACGGTCAAGGGCGTCCATTACGGGATCTCACTGCAGTGGGGGCCCAACACGCTGCTTTACAACACGAAGAAAGTGAAGCCGACGCCGAACAGCTGGAGCATTCTGTACAGCTCGAAATACAAGGGCAAGATCACCGTGCCGGACAACCCGATCCAGATCGCCGACGCGGCGCTCTACCTGTCGAAGACGAAGCCGAACCTCGGCATCACGGATCCCTACGAGTTGAACGATGCGCAGTTCAAGGCGACCGTCGCCCTGTTGAAGAAACAGCGCCCGCTGGTCAAGAAGTACTGGGCCTCTGCGGGCGACGAGATCGACCTCTTCAAGAACGGCGGCGCCTGGGTCGGAGCTTCCTGGCCGTATCAGACCAACACGCTCCAGGCCGCCAAGGCACCCGTCAAGGACCTGATCCCGAAGGAAGGGGCGACGGGCTGGGCGGACACGTGGATGATCTCCTCAAAGGCGAAGCATCCGAACTGCGCGGTGTCGTGGATCAAGTGGGTGTCGACACCGAAGGTGCAGGCTCAGCAGGCGGTCTACTTCGGCGAGACGCCGGCGAACACCAAGGCGTGCAAGATCATGGACCAGCTGTCCAAGGGCTCCTGCGCGCAATACCACGCCAACGCTACGGCGAAGTACTTCAACACGATCAAGTTCTGGAAGACGCCGGTGAAGGACTGCGGCAACGGCCAGAGCAACTGCATGGACTACACGAAGTGGTCTGCGGCCTGGACTGACATCAAAGGTTGACGTCTGGGGCGTATGAAGCGGCGGGTCGACCTCGGTCGGCCCGCCGTCGCCTCTCCGCAGCGCTGTGGCGGCGACCGTGGTTGCGCGCGGTTGCGTTGCTGCTGCCGCCGCTCGGCTGGATGCTTGTCTTCTACCTAGCCGCGCTCGCCGTCCTCTTTGTATCTGCGTTCTGGAGCATCGACTCTTTCACCGGAAAGCTCGTCCACGTCTGGACGTGGTCGAACTTCGACAAGATCATCCACGAACCGGTCTATCGCAAGATCGCGTTTCGAACAATCTGGATGGCCGTCGCCGTCACCCTTACCGACGCAGTCATCGCTCTCCCTTTCGCCTACTTCATGGCCCGGATCGCTACACCACGGGTGCGAGCTTTGCTGTTCGTACTAGTCCTCTTGCCGCTCTGGTCGAGCTACCTGGCACGGATCTACGCGTGGCGCTTGATCCTCAACCCGGACGGCGTGCTGAACTGGTCGCTCGGGAACCTCGGCCTGCCACAACAGAACTGGGCGTTCACGAACATCGCGATGTGGATCGTCTTCTCGTACATCTGGCTCCCGTTCATGATCCTGCCCGTTTACGCGGCGCTCGAACGCATCCCCGACTCTTATCTCGAGGCTTCACGCGACATGGGTGCGCGAAGTTTGACGACGTTTCGGCGCATCATCCTGCCCCTGGCGCTACCCGGAGTCGTCGCCGGTTCGATCTTCACGTTCTCGCTTACGCTTGGTGACTACATCACGCCCTCGCTCGTCGGCAATGTCGACTTCATCGGCAACGTCATCTACCGCAACGTGCTCGGTCTCACGAACAATCTCCCGTTTGCGGCGGCGTACGCAACCGTGCCGCTGATCGTGATGGGGATCTACCTCGTGCTCGCGAAACGCAGCGGCGCGTTCGAGGCGCT
>DAINSN010000179.1:0-2065 GCA_036741295.1 Gaiellaceae bacterium | reverse complement strand
TTCAGCACGAAGTGGTTCCACACGGCGTGGCACAACGAGGATGCGCGCAGCGCGCTCGTCCTTTCCCTGAAGGCCGCCGGCCTCGCCACGGCAATCGCGCTCGCCCTCGGGACTGCGGCGGCGACCGCGGTCAGCCGCTTTCGCTTCTTCGGCCGGGATGCGATCACGTTCCTGCTCGTCCTGCCGATCGCGCTGCCGGGCGTCGTCACGGGGATCGCGTTGAACTCGTTCTTCACGAACAACCCCGTCCACGGCCTCAGCCCGTCGCTCTGGACGATCGTGATCGGCCATTCGACCTTCTGCATCGTCGTCGTCTACAACAACGTTGTCGCCAGGCTGCGCCGGACGCAGACATCGTTGACCGAGGCCTCGATGGACCTCGGCGCTGACGGCTGGCAGACCTTCCGCTTCGTCACCTTTCCCGTCATCTCGACCGCGTTGGTCGCCGGAGCGTTGCTGGCCTTCGCGCTCTCGTTCGACGAGGTCATCGTGACGACTTTCACCGCCGGGGCGCAGAACACGCTGCCGATCTGGATCCTCGGGAATCTCCGGCTCGGCCAGCAGTTGCCCCAGGTGAACGTCGTCGTCTTTTTCGTCATAGTGATGACCGTGCTTCCCGTGACGATCGCGCAGCGCCTGACGCGCGACACGGGGATCCTGCGAAGGAGGTAATCGTGAGCACCACCGTTTCCAAGCACCAGAATTTCGTCGGCGGCGAATGGGTCGACGCCACCGACGGCGAGACCATGGAAGTGCTGAACCCGGCCACCGGCGAGACGATCGCCGAGGTGCCCCGCTCGAGCGCCGACGATGTCGACCGCGCCGTGCAGGCAGCGAAGAAAGCCCTGCCGGAATGGCTCGAGACGACTCCGGGCGAACGCGCCGAGATGCTCCTGAAGCTCGCGGACGCACTCGACCAACACGGAGACGAACTGGCCGAGCTCGAGTCGCAAAACGTAGGCAAGCCGCTGTCGGCCGCGCGGGACGAAATCCCGGTCGCGTCCGACAACATCCGCTTCTTCGCGGGCGCCGCGCGCGTGCTGGAAGGCAAGTCGGCCGGTGAGTACATGCGGGGCTACAGTTCCTGGCTGCGTCGCGAGCCGATCGGCATCGTCGGCGGCATCGCACCCTGGAACTACCCGTTGATGATGGCCGTGTGGAAGCTCGCTCCTGCGCTCGCCGCGGGCAACGTCCAGGTGCTGAAGCCGTCCGAGCAGACTCCGCTGACGACGCTCCGGTTCGCGCAGCTTGCCGCGGACATCCTGCCCGCCGGCGTGCTGAATGTCATCACCGGCGACGGCGTGCCCGCCGGTGAGGCGATCGTCAAGCATCCGGACGTCCGGCTGGTGTCTCTGACCGGCGACGTCGAGACCGGCAAGATCATCGCGCGAACGGCGGCGGACAGCCTCAAGCGCGTGCATCTCGAGCTCGGCGGCAAAGCGCCCGTGATCGTGTTCGACGACGCGGATCCCGCGGCTGTCGCGGCAGGGATCAAGATCGGCGGCTTCTGGAACTCCGGCCAGGACTGCACGGCTGCTTCGCGTGTCGTCGCCGGCCCGAAGATCTATGACCGCCTGCTCGAGGAGCTCGTCCCGGCCGTCGAGTCGCTGCACGTCGGCGATCCCGCGGAGGGCGACGAGATCGAGATGGGCCCAGTGATCTCGAAGTCCCAGCAGGAGCGCGTGCTCGGATTCCTCGACCGGGCCAAGAAGGCGACCGTTCTCACCGGTGGCGGGACGAACGGCGACCGCGGCTTCTTCGTCAAGCCGACCGTCATAGTCGACGTCGGCCAGGAGGACGAGATCATCCAGCGGGAGGTCTTCGGTCCTGTCGTGACCGTGCAGCGGTTCGCCGAGGACGACCAGGCGCTCGCGTGGGCGAACGACGTCAACTACGGGCTGGCGGCCTCGGTTTGGACGCGCGACATCGGGCGTGCGCTGAACGCCGCACGCAAGCTCCAGTTCGGAACGGTGTGGATCAACGACCACATCCCGCTGGTGAGCGAGATGCCGCACGGCGGCTTCAAGCAGTCCGGCTACGGCAAGGACCTGTCGGCGTACTCGCT
>DAINSN010000178.1:2651-4987 GCA_036741295.1 Gaiellaceae bacterium | reverse complement strand
TGCAGCGGACAAAGCCGGCGTACCTCCAGGCGCCGGAGGGCGAGGTGTTCGCGGAACAGACGCCCGTCGCGGCACCGGCGACCACGGCTTAGCCCACAATGGGCTGAGCATTACCGTTAGACGTGGGGGCGAGGCCGGTACCTACCTGCCAGTCCCGCCCCCACCTTCTATCCGAGCTTCATGCCACCGGAGCCGTGCCCCGGGAAGGACCAGAGCGCGGACACCACCAAAAGCAGGAGCAGGATCGCGACTGCGATCAGGAGCTTCCGCCTAGCCGGATGTGGATTGAGTGGCCGTTCCATTTGCGTAGACCGTAAGCGAAACATACGGGTAGCGCTCCTCGCACCACCAGAGCACGCAGGCGTGGAACTTGCCGCGCGTGTCTGCCGTCGCGCTGAACTGGCCGCTCCCTCGGCCGTTGCAGTTTTCGAGTGAACAGTTCGAGCTGATGTTCCCGTCGAACTGCCAGTTCGAGAGGCTTCCGCCACTCTGCGGCCAGCGCTCTCGGTAGAAGCTCTTGATCACGCCGAAGTTCCAGCACCACGTGACCCGCTCGTTGTAGCGGAAGAGCTCGTACCCGTAGTAGTTCACGAACTTGCGGTACGCCGTCGCGGGGCGGCAGCTCGCGCTGCCGTTCCAGTATGCGCCGCCGAGAGTGATCGAGCCGCTCGAGGACGCGACGGTCTGGTCTTGGGGCGTGGCGGCGGTGCGAAGCACACCGTCCGGGACAACGCCCCGCGCCAGTTCCACGCCTTGATGGATTCCCGGGCTTGGCACCGGTGGATTCGTGCGCGCAGCGCCGGTGCCGGCCCAGGTAACTGCGATCGTGAGCAGCGCAAAGAGCGCCGCCGTTGTCTTGCGAGTCATCGTCCCTACCTTTCACGTTTGCACGTTGACGATTGATCGCCACAGGGTTCGAGCTGGGTTCAGGTCCGCCGGCATCGCCTCCTCTCGGATGGACATGACGCTCGCCCATTCGCGGTGCGTTTTCAATTGGCTGTTTGCGTCTTGTCCTTTCGAGCCGGGACCTTCTTGACCCGCGCCAGGCAAAGGAGGACACTGATCTGCAACGCGTCCTTCTCGCGCCTCCCGGCGTGAGCAGGTGATGCCGAGGCGCCGCCAGGCCCAGCGCTCCGACCTCTTCGTCGCCTCGCGCAATCGGAAGGAGAGTTCATGCACTTCCTACGACCGGGTTGGCTCGCCGTTGCCGCCGTGGTGCTCACCGCACTTGTAGCGCCCGCGGTTGCACGCGGTGATGCGGTGACCCAGTGGAACATCAATGCCAGTGCTGCCATCTTCTCGGCGGGGCCTACTGCACACGCCTCGACGCTGAGCTTCGCAATGGTCCAGGGCGCCGTCTACGACGCCGTCAACGCAATCGACGGCGGCTATCAGCCGTATCTCGTCAAGCCCGCAGCGGAAAGTTGGTACTCCAAGGACGCGGCGGTCGCTGTCGCGGCGTATCGCGTGCTCGTCGCCGTGGTCCCGTCCAATGCGGCGACGGCGACGGCGCTCGCGAATCTCGCGGTGCAGTACAACAACGCGCTCGCCGCGATTCCCGCTGGGCCGGCGAAGGACGGCGGGATCGCTGTCGGCGAACAGGCTGCCACCACCATGCTCGACAGGCGAGCGAATGACGGCCGGAATCCCACCACCGCGTTTCCGTTCGTGTTCGGCACCACTCCCGGCGTCTGGCGCCTGTCACCGCTCAACACGGCACCCGACCCCACTCCGTGGGTCGGAAACGTGACGACGTTCATCGTCCCGAATGCCGAAATGCTCCGCTCGGACGGCCCGAACGCGCTGACGAGCAATGCGTACGCCAAGGACTTCAACGAGGTCAAGTCAATCGGCGCGTTCGCGAGCACGACGAGGACCGATGACCAAACGAAGGCAGCGATCTTCTGGCAAGCCCAGCCGCTGTTCCTCTATGGCGGCCTCATGCGGTCATTGTCTTCCCGCTTTGGGTTGACCACCGCCGAGAACGCGCGTCTGTTCGCAATGGTGAGCCTTGCAGGGGCCGACGGCGCCATCGGGTGCTGGAACGACAAGTACTACTGGAACTTCTGGCGTCCGATCGACGCCATCCGTCTGGCGGCGACAGACGGCAATCCGAAGACAGAGGCCGACCCGAACTGGTGGCCGTTGTTCGACCCGAGGACGGTGACCACGCCCCCGCTCCAGACGCCGAACTTCCCGGACCACCCGTCCGGGCACAGTTGCGTGAGCAGCGCCATCCTCAACACGCTGGAGGAGTTCTTCGGTTCCGGCAAGATCGGGTTCGACCTTGTCAGCACGCGGTTCCCGAACACGCCGGCAAGCACGCGGCACTACGA
>DAINSN010000178.1:0-2641 GCA_036741295.1 Gaiellaceae bacterium | reverse complement strand
ACTACGACAAGTTCTCGGACGCGCTCACCGAGGTCATCAACGCGCGCGTCTGGGGTGGCATCCACTTCCGCACGGCAGACGAGCAGGGGGCCGTGATCGGCAAGAAGGTCGCCAAATGGGAGCGGAAATACTTCTTCCAGCCCGTCCGTTGATCAAGCGGTAGGGACGCCTAGGAGGTCACTGAGCGAGGCCGGGACTTTCGCCCGGCCTCGCTCACGTTGACAGTCCGGAAGGGAGAAGAGATGAACACACGAACGCTTGGAAGCCAGGGGCTCGAAGTCTCGGAGCTCGGTTTGGGCTGCATGGGCATGTCCGAGTTCTACGGAGCGGCCGACGAAGACGAGTCGATCGCAACGATCCACCGCGCCCTCGACCTCGGCGTGGACTTCCTCGACACGGCCGACATGTACGGGCCGTTCACGAACGAGCAGCTCGTTGGGCGCGCGATCGCCGGTCGACGGGATGAGGTCGTGCTGGCGACGAAGTTCGGAAATGCGCGCGGGCCGAACGGCGAGTGGCTAGGCATCCGCGGAGATGCCGACTATGTCCGCCAGGCCTGCGATGACTCGCTCGAGCGGCTCGGCGTCGACTACATCGACCTCTACTACCAGCACCGCGTCGACCGGAGCACGCCGATCGAGGAGACAGTTGGGGCGATGGCGGAGCTGGTCGAGGCGGGCAAGGTGCGCTACGTCGGTCTCTCCGAGGCGTCGCCGGACACGATCCGGCGCGCGCACGCAACGCACCCGATCTCGGCGCTGCAATCGGAGTACTCGCTGTGGTCGCGGGACCCCGAGGAGGATGCGCTCCCGACCGTGCGCGAGCTTGGGATCGGTTTCGTCGCCTACAGCCCACTCGGCCGCGGCTTTCTCTCCGGGGCGATCCGCTCTCTAGAGGATCTCGCCGAGGACGACTATCGCCGCCGGAATCCGCGTTTCCAGGGTGCGAACTTCCAGCGCAATCTCGATCTAGCCGACGCCGTTCGTGCGATCGCAGACGAGAAGGGCGTGATGCCCTCGCAGCTTGCTCTCGCCTGGGTGCTGAGCCGAGGGGACGACGTCGTCCCGATTCCGGGAACGAAGCGGCGCCAATACCTCGAGGAGAACGCCGGCGCCGCCGACGTCCAGCTCACTTCGGAGGAGCTCCAGCGAATCGAGTCGGCCTTCCCGAAGGGCGCGACAGCCGGCGACCGCTACCCCGACATGTCCACCGTGAACGGGTGAGGGAACACTAGAAGCGGCCCGAGCGTTTATACGTATGACGGAATGCCGGCACCCAATACGCCGCTCCGCAGTAATCAAGGAGATCCCATGACCCATCATCCAGACCTGCATCTCATCGATGTCCGCTGCTCCTCGTGCGGAACGTCGTTCACAACCCGTTCGACCGCAACGAAGCTATCGATCGACGTCTGCTCGGCCTGCCATCCGGCCTACACCGGCCGTGAGCATGCCGCAGTCAGCAGCGACAGGATCGACCGTTTCAACCAGCGCCGAGCTCTAGCCGCTTAGGCTGGAGCTACGCGCCGCGCGGGATTCTTCTACGTGGATGCGCGTCTTCGAGTTCCGCAGGAAACCGCCGTCGCGGCCCGCGCGGGTGGCGAGGATCTCGCCCAGGATCGAGAGAGCCGTTTCGGCGGGGGTGTCCGCGCCGATGTCGAGTCCCGTGGGACCGGAGACGCGCTCGAATTGGTGCTCCTCGACGCCGGCCTCGAGCAGGCGTTCCCGCCGGCGCTCCTGGTTTCGTCGCGACCCGAGGGCGCCGATGTAGAAAGCCTCGGTGCCGAGCGCGCCCTTGATCGCAGGGACGTCGAACTTGTCGTCATGCGTCAGCACGACGACCGCGGTCTGGTAGTCCGGCTGCACCTGGTCGATCGCCTCCTGTGGCCAGGAGACGAGCAACTCGTCCGCGCTCGGGATGCGCTCCTTCGTCGCGAACTTGCCGCGAGCGTCGGCGACGATCGTCCGCCAGCCCAGCTGCTTCGCGGCGGCGCACAGCGCTTCAGAGGTATCGACCGCGCCGATCACGAGCAGTCGGGGAGCCGGCCCGTAGATCTCGGCGAACACCTTCCGGCCGTCGTCGAGCTCGAGCAGCGTGTTGCGTCCTCGTCGCAGCAACTCGTCGACGTGGGAGGCGAGCTCCTCCGGTCCGTCGCCGAACCGGTCACCTGCTTCAGTCACCAGCAGGTCGGCGCCGAGCGGCTCCCCTTCGACGACTGTGAAGAGGATCGCCCGCTCTTCGGACTCGATGATTCGCAGCAGGCGCTCGATCAGCGCGTCCGGCGCGGTCTCGACGAAGACATCGATCTCGCCCCCACATGGAAGACCGACCGAGAACGCGAGCTCGTCCGCGATCCCGTACGAGAGGAACTGCGGGCGCGCTCCTTCGAGTACCTGGCACGCGTGGTCGTAGACGTCGCTCTCGACACAGCCTCCTGAGACCGAACCGGCCATCTCGCCGCTCTCGGAGACCGCGAACTTGGCCCCGATTGGCCGCGGCGCGGAGCGCCTCGTCGCGATGACGGTCGCCACGGCGAATCGCTCGCCCCGTGCGCGCCAGCGCTCGATGTCCGGCAGTACCTCTTTCACGCCGCGTGCCTCCTTTCGATACCGGCGAGGACGCCGGCAAGCTCTTCGAGTCT
>DAINSN010000177.1:0-4989 GCA_036741295.1 Gaiellaceae bacterium | reverse complement strand
GTACCTAACGTCGCGCGAAAGCGCAGCTTTCGCGCGATCCGACAGGGATGCATAAGCTTTATGCATGGCTAGAACCCGGGTGTTGATCGCAGGCGCGGCGGGCCGCGACTTCCACAACTTCAACCTCGTCTACCGAGACAGTCCGGTCCACGAGGTGGTTGCGTTCACCGCGACGCAAATCCCGAACATCGACGGTCGCCGCTACCCCGCCGAACTGGCGGGGGCGTTGTATCCCGACGGGATTCCGATCCTGCCGGAGTCGGCCCTCGAGCAACTCATACGTGAGCACGAAATCGACGAGGTCGTGTTCGCCTACTCGGACGTCACGCACGAGCACGTCATGCACATCGGCTCCCGCGCGCTCGCCGCCGGTGCGTCATTCGAGCTGATCGCACCTCGGCAGACGATGCTTGCCTCGTCCAAGCCGACGGTGGCGATCTGCGCGGTCCGCACGGGCTCCGGCAAGAGCCAGACGACTCGGCGGGTCGCCGAACTGCTCCGCGACGCCGGCAAGCGGGTGGCCGTGCTGCGCCATCCGATGCCGTACGGCGATCTGGCGAAGCAGGCCGTGCAGCGCTTCGAGCGCTACGAGGATCTCGAGGCGGCGGACGCGACGATCGAGGAGCGCGAGGAGTACGAGCCCCATCTCGCTGCGGGCAACCTCGTCTTCGCCGGCATCGATTACGAGCGCATCCTGCGGGCCGCGGAGCAGGAAGCGGACGTCATCCTCTGGGACGGCGGCAACAACGACACGCCGTTCATCAAGCCCGACCTGCACATCGTGGTCGTCGATCCGCACCGTCCGGGACACGAGCTTCGCTACCACCCGGGCGAGACGAACCTCCGCATGGCGGACGTCTGCGTGGTCAACAAGATGGACAGCGCGACGCAGGAGGGCATCGACGCCGTCCTGGGCTCGATTCACGAGAACGCGAAAGACGCGCGGATCATCCTCGCCGCGTCGCCCTTCGACGTCGAAGGCAACACCGATGAGATCAAAGGCAAGCGCGTGCTCGCCGTGGAAGACGGCCCAACCCTCACGCACGGCGAGATGACCTACGGCGCCGCGGTCCTCGCCGCAAAGAAATACGGCGCGGCCGAGCTCGTCGACCCACGCTCGTCCGCAGTCGGCTCCATCGCCGAGACGTTCGAGCAATATCCGAACGTCGGCACGCTGCTCCCGGCGATGGGGTACGGACGTGAGCAGATGGAAGATCTCCGCAAGACGATCGAGGGCTGCGACGCCGACCTCGTCCTGATCGGCACGCCGATCGATCTGCGCAAGCTGATCGATCTGGACAAGCCGGCGATGCGCGTGACGTACAGGCTTCAGGAGATCGGCGAGCCGACGCTGAAGGACGTGCTCGCCGAGAAGGGACTGCTGGAAACAGCACTCGTGTGAGCACGGTCGTCGCCCTTGGCGGGAACGCGCTCATGCGACCCGGCGAGCGCGGCACCGCGGCCGAGCAGCTCGCGAATCTCCGCCGCGCGGTCAGCGCCCTGCGACCCGTGCTCGCGGAATCAGAGGGTCTGGTGATCACGCACGGGAACGGGCCGCAGGTCGGCAACGAACTGCTGCGGCAGGAGCGCGCTGCGGCGGAAGCTCCACCGCTGCCGCTGTGGCTCGCCGTCGCGCAGACTCAGGCGGAGATCGGCGCGCTCATCGCCGCAGAGCTGCGACCGGCGCTGGCCGAACGCGCCGTTGCGTGCGTGCTCACGCACGTGCGCGTCGCGCCCGACGATCCGGCCTTCGACCGCCCGACGAAGCCGATCGGCCCGTTTTATTCGGCCGAAGAAGCCGAGGCGCTCGAGCGCGAACGCGGCTGGGTGCTCGTGTCGGACGCAAACCGCGGCCATCGCCGCGCTGTGCCGTCCCCCACGCCGCTCGAGATCGTGGAGCTCGACGCGATTCGTCGGCTCGCCGGCGCAGGGACGGTCACGATCGCATGCGGCGGCGGCGGCATTCCGGTCACCCGCAGCGGAGCGCGGCTCTCAGGCGTGGACGCGGTCATCGACAAGGATCGAGCTTCGGCGCTGCTCGCGCGCGAGCTCGACGCGGAGCGCCTGATCATCCTCACCGAGGTGCCCGCGGTCTACCGCAGCTTCGGTGACCAGGATCAGGAAGAGATCCGCGAGCTCTCTCGCAATGACGCCGAGGCGCTGCTTCCGCAACTGTCGGAAGGCTCCATGCGCCCCAAGATCGAGTCCGCACTCGGCTTCGCGGGCGAGACGCTGATCACGAGCTTCGATGCGCTGGAGGATGCACTCGCGGGCCGCGCGGGCACGCGGGTCCGCCCGTAGGATCGACACGAATGGTCGCCGTCGCGGACAGCCTCAAAGGTCGCTCGTTCACCCGCGTCGCAGACTGGAGCCGCGACGAGCTGCTCGAGGTGCTCGACCTGGCCGACGACCTCAAGCGTCTGCAGCAGGCGCGCGAGGAGCACCATCTCCTCCCCGGCCGCACACTCGGGATGATCTTCCAGAAGCCCTCGACTCGAACGCGGGTCTCGTTCGAGGTCGGGATCTATCAGCTCGGCGGCACCGGCCTCTACCTCTCCGCCGGCGACCTCCAGCTCGGGCGCGGCGAGACGATCAAGGACACGGCTGTCGTCCTCTCGCGCTACCTCGACGCGATCATGATCCGGACGTTCGCCCAGTCCGATGTCGAGGAGCTCGCGGCCAACGCATCCATCCCGGTCATCAATGGGCTGACCGACAGCGCTCATCCCTGTCAGGCCCTCGCCGACGTCATGACAATCCGCGAGCGCTTCGGCCGTCTCGAAGGGTTGAAGGTCGTCTACCTCGGCGACGGCAACAACGTGTGCGCGTCGCTGATGGTCGCATGCGCCAAGCTGGGAATGGAGTTCGTCGCCGCGACACCTCCCGGCTACCGGCCCGACGAAGAGGTGGTGCGGATCGCGCGGGACGCGGGCCCGGGCGTCGAGCTCTCGGACGATCCGCGGGCCGCCGTCGAAGGCGCCGACGTCCTCTACACCGACGTCTGGACGTCCATGGGCCAGGAAGAGCAGCGCGAGCAGCGGTTGCAGGACCTCGCGGGGTTCGGCATCGACGCTGACCTCGTCAAGCAGGCCGGCGACAGCGCAATCGTCCTGCATTGCCTCCCCGCCCACTACGGCGAGGAGATCACAGAAGACGTTCTCTACGGCCCGCACTCGGCCGTGTGGGATCAGGCGGAGAACCGCCTGCACGCCCAGAAGGCCTTGATGGCGCTCGTGATTCGGTAAGACTCCCGCGGCATGCTGCCGCTGAAGGACAACGTTCCGACCCGGACGTTTCCCGTCGTCACGATCGGGATCATCGTCGTCAACGTGATCGTCTGGATCTGGGAGTTCACGGGCACGCCCGTCGACACGGACGTCGTCCGCTCGGGCTACTACCCGTGCACGGTGCAAGGCCCATGCGTCCCGATCCAGATCGACGGTCACGTCTACGCCCACCATCTCCCCTGGTACGAGGGCGCTTTCACCTCCATGTTCATGCACGGAGGCTGGGAGCACATCATCTTCAACATGCTCTTCCTCTGGATCTTCGGCAACAATGTCGAGGACGCGCTCGGAAGGATCAGGTTTTTGCTCTGGTACCTCGTTGCCGGACTCGCCGCGACCGCAGTCCAGACGTTCGTCACGCTGAAGTTCGGCACGGCACAGGACGCGAGCATTCCGAACATCGGCGCCAGCGGCGCGATCGCTGGAGTGCTCGGCGCATACTTCCTGCTCCTACCGCGAGCGCGCGTACTCACGGTGTTCTTTTTCGGGTTCATTTTCCTCCGAGAGATCCGTGCCGTCTGGTTTCTCGGAGTGTGGATCGCGCTGCAGATCTGGCAGGGCGGCCTCGGCCTGACGCGTCCCGAGGCAGGTGGCGGCGTCGCGTTCTTCGCGCACATCGGCGGCTTCGCGTTCGGTGTGCTGACGGTCTTCCTCGTGGCCAAGCGGCGTCCGTTACAACCTTCGTACTGATGATCGACTTCCAGGAGCACGTCCAGCGGGCTCTGGATGCGCTCCCGCCCGATCTCGCCCGCGGGCTGAAGAACGTGGCCGTCGTGGTCGAGGACGAGAACAAGCAGGAGCCCGACATCTTCGGGCTCTTCGAGGCAGCGCCCTACCTACCGGCCAAGGTCACCATCTACAGGCGGCCGCTCGAGGAGGAGTTCGGGCACGACCCCGGGGAGCTGGAGCACGAGATCCGGGTCACCGTCCTCCACGAGCTCGCCCACTACTTCGGGATCGACGAGGACCGGCTCGACCAGCTGGGCTACCGGTGAGCTCGGTGTTGAACGCGGTCACGATCGGGGCCGCGATCGTGGGCCTCGGAGTGCTGGTTTTTTTCTTCCTCGGGCCCCGGGAATGAGGTTGGCCTAAACCTCGTTTTTAGAGACATGACCCTGATTGAAATACACCAAGAGATCGAACAGACCAGCGAGCGGCGGACCGAGCTGTGGCACATCCTCTCTCAGGGGCATGACCCAGCCGCGGCAGCAGAGCTCAAGAGTCTGAGCGCGCGCTTAGACCGCCTGTGGGACGAGGAGCGAACGCTGAAGGCGGAACTCCGCTTCGGCGATCGGAACCACATCGTCGCCCGGGCCCGGGTCGAAGAGCGCCTCGAGCGCGCGGCCTAAGCAACTCCCTCCTGCCCACCCCGCGCGGAACGGTCGGCCCCGGACGAGGGATTCTCTCCTCTCCCCCCGGGGCCGACACTTTTCGCGAGGACTGTGGCTGTCACTGCGGCCCGAACAACGACCAAGGAGCCGTGATGCCGGGTTCGCACGCAGAAGAGATCGTCGGGGACTACTTCGATTCGGACGACTGGGCCGAGCAACTCGTGGATGACGCCGAGTCCGAGCCGGATCTGGACCTCCCGCCGTTCCCCCCGCCCCGTCCTGAAGCAGCCTGACCCCGGGCTACACTTGCCGCGCTCGGGGCGTTAGCTCAGCTGGGAGAGCGCCGGCTTTGCAAGCCGGAGGTCACCGGT
>DAINSN010000176.1:0-5001 GCA_036741295.1 Gaiellaceae bacterium | reverse complement strand
GCGAAGAGCGGCGTTGGTTCGCCTCGCGAGGTCGTCGAGTTCGGTTACATCAAGTCGCTCAAGCCGAAGGGCAGCGGCTTCGAGCTGCGCTTCGATCCCGCGTGGCTGCTGACGGGAAAGACGGCGAGCCAGGCGGCCCTGGAGGACACGGGGTCGAGTGACGTTCCGAACGACAGCTACGTCGTCAACGAAAGCCCGCGCGCCTATACCTACATCGTCCCGGCGAACGCCAACGTGCGAGTCCTCACGGCGGGCTCCAATCTCAACGGCACTCCGATCACGGTCGCCCAACTGGCGCAGCTCGCCGGCGGCAAGAACCCGTTTCCGAAACCGCTCTTCGAGCCGATCTCGACGGGCTTCTGGATCAGCATCAGGAACGACACTGTCGGGTCGCTCCAGCAGCAGTACCACCCGTAGCCCAATGGAGAAGATCGTCGTTGGGATCGACCGCTCGGACGCCTCCAAGGACGCGCTGCGCTGGGCGGTCGAGGATGCGCGCGCCCGCGGCGCGGAGGTGGTCGCCCTCCACGCCTACGAAGTGCCGGTGCCGGCGGCCGATGCGTCGCCCGCTCCGCCGGTCGACCTGCCGGCGCTCGTTGCCGACGCTCACACGGGCGCGCAGCAGTTCGTCACGAAAGTTGTCGACGAGGTCGTCGGCAACGCGGTGAGCGTGGACGTCGCTCCGATCGCCGTCGAAGACGCGCCCGCCAAGGCGCTGCTCGACGCCTCTCGCGACGCCGACCTGCTCGTCGTCGGCTCCCACGGGCACGGGCTGAGCGGTTTGTTCCTCGGCTCGGTCAGCCTCGAGTGCGTGCAGCACGCCGCCTGCCCGGTTTTGATCTATCGCGGCTCGGAGCGTCCTACGGCGAGCAACGACTGACCGAACGGAGGCGCCTTCAACGCCTCGACGCGTCGCGCCACCGGCACCACGACGTTGTCCCAGGCACGCAACAGGACGCCCTCGCCCGGCGCGCGCCGGAACCACTTCATCGCCACGATCCAACCGAGCAGACCCGGCGCGTTCACATACGAGAGCCGTTCCACGTCGATCCCGGCGTTGCGGTAAGCGGCGCCGAGCGTTTTCTTCGTGTAACGCCGGTGGTGCCCGATGTCGTGATCGAACCGGCTCGTCGCGAATTCGAACGCGGGCACGAGCATCACGATCGCCCCGCCCGGGTGGACGAGGTTCCGCGCCGAGCGGAGTGCGCCGACGTCGTCCTCGATGTGTTCGAGGACGTTGAAGGCGACGACCGCGGAATGCTCCGCCTGTGGTGACGTCGTGACGTCGAGCTCGCGCACCGCGACACGGTCGTCACGCTCGAAGCGGGAACAGAGCTCGCCGAGCAAATGTGGATCGGCCTCCGTCAGCGTGATGCGAGCGAGGTCCTCGGCCAGCCACGCCGCCGCATAGTCGCCCGCCCCGGCGCCGATCTCAATCGGATCGTCCCCGAGGAATGGGCGGGCCAGCGACGCCAGCCAAGCGATGTAGTTCTGCGCTGAGCCGAGCGACTCCAGCACACGATGCTGGTACGCGGGCTCGCCGATGCCGGCCACGGGGCCGGACACTACCCGGCTAGGCTCCGGCGTCGTTGGCCTCCGTCTTCACGTTGCTACTCGTGCTCGGGTTGCTCGGCCTGACGGCTGCGCGCGTGATGGCGGGGCTGCACGTCAGGTCCGCCGCGGGTTTCCTCCTGGGGGCGTTTCTCGTCGCGCACGTGGAGCTACTGCTCGTTGTCCTCGCACTGTCGCTCTTTCATGGCGTCACCCCCGCGTCGCTGGCGATCGGAGCGGTGATCGTTTGTGCGCCGACGCTGTGGGTCACCCGCGGGTCTCGAAGCGGAGTTTCGTGGCAGGCAGCGATCCGGATCCGCCGCGTGGATCCGCTTTTGCTGGTGCTTGGGCTCGCCGTCGCGCTGGCCTTCGCGTACAGCGTCGCGATGGGCACCTGGGTTCCGCAAGTGGAGGACGACGAGCTGACTCATCATCTCGTCCGGGCACAACTCTGGTGGCAGCACCACGGCATCACCTACCTGCACGCGATCGTCGACTTTCGCAACAACGGCTATCCGCCCGGTGGGGAGGTCGGGCCCTTCGCGACCATGGTCCTCGCCGGAAACGATTACTTCGTCGCGCTGGATCAGATCTTCGCTGCGCTCGCGCTTGCAGTCGGCGCGGCCGGAATCTCGCGCAAGCTTGGTTTCGACAAGGCCCAGGCGGTCTTCGGAGGGCTTCTGGTTCTGAGCCTCCCGATCATCGCCCTCCAGGTGGGGACAGGCATGAGCGACCTGGTCGTCGGCGCCTTTCTGCTCGCGGCGGCGTTCTTTCTGATCGACGGCCACAGCTCGTCGCCGTGGCTTGCCGGGCTCGCCGCTGGGTTGGCCATGGACGTGAAGCTCTCGGCACCCCTTGCCATACCTCTGCTGCTCGCACTGTCCTGGTTGGCCCGACCGGAGAGCATGCGTCGAAAGCGCGCCCTCGCCGTCGTCGCTGGAACGTTGCTAGGCGCCTGGTGGTACGTGGTCAATCTGGTCGAGACCGGGACCTGGGACGGCCACGCGTCGGCGAGCTTCCATGTCGATCGAAGCCTCCCTGCGATGGCGGCCAGGATCGGGCGGCTTGGAATCGAGTTCATCGAGGTCCCCGGAGCTGTGGGGCGCGACCGCTGGTTGTACGCAGTCGGGGCGCTTCTCGTCCTCTCGGTGTACGGCATCCTGTTCGTCAGATCGCGGCGGATCGCAACTCTCGCTGCGGGGACTCTCGCCGCCCTTGTCGCGCTCGTGCCCCTCGCTCTTCCCAGCGTGGAGCACGCACTGATCCGCGCCTACTTCAAATTCTGGCTGCTCGCGGGGCGCCGTGATCTCGCGAACACGGACCCGGGGCGTGACATCACGAAATCCGCAGCGAACTTCTCGTGGTATGGCCCGCTCGGCTCGGTTCTGTTCGTGGCGGCCGCGGTCCTCGTGATCATCGCCGTACGCCGGCGACGGCTCGACAGGCTCGCCGTGGTTTGCTGTCTCGCGCCCGCGTACTGGTGCGTTGCCTTCGGCGCTTCTCTCTACTACCAGGACTGGATCGGCCGCTACTTCGTGTTTCCATTCGTCCTCGCGGCGGCGACGTGGGGAATCGTGCTGCGCTGGCGCCCGGTCGCGTGGGGAGTGGTCGCGATCGCCGGCACGTCGTTGCTGCTGGCACTCGCAAATGACGCCAAGCGGCCTTCAGGACTGCCGCTGCTCCAAGGCGACAAGCCGCGCAGTGTCTGGAACACGCCGCGCTGGACAGGCGTCGCCCTTCGCAAGGACTACGACGCGCCGATCCGCTTCCTCGACCAGCAGATCCCGGATTCGGCGAACGTCGGGTTGGCGATCACGCCGAGCGATCCGGTGTACCCGTTCTTCGGGCGTGGGCTCGAGCGCCACGTGCGCTTCGTCTACGAGCAGGACCGCGACGCGCCGAAGGGCGTGAACTGGGTGTTCGTCCGGCCGGACCAGCCGAGCTCTCTCTGCGCCGAGGCCTGGAGCGTTGCGCTCCGGACCAAGGACGGCTGGCGCATCATGCACCGCAAAGGTGCGAGAGCATGTCCGGCATGAGACCGATGGCGGGGAAGATCCTGTCCTACGACGCGCCGTCGACGGAGGAGATCGCGCAGCGGGTCGGTTTGCGCGTCGACGAGATCATTCGCTTCGACGGCAATACGTCGCCTCACTTGCTGCCCTCGACCCGCTCCGAAGCACTTGTGGAAGAGCTGGCGCGCATCCACACCTATCCGCACGGCGGCTATCCGCGGCTCGAGGAGGCGATCGCGCAGTACGCCGGGGTCTCGCCGGAGAACATCGTGCTCGGTGCGGGTGCGGACGACCTGATCCTGCTCGTCACGCGCGCGTTCGCCGGCCCGGGCGATCGGGTTGCGATCGCTAACGACCCGACGTACCCGATGTTCCAGATCGCGGTGTGGGTCGCGGGCGCCGAGATCGGCGACCAGGACCCGGTGCTCACGATCTGCTGCCGTCCCAACAATCCGACCGGCGAGCTCGGTGAGCTGCCGAGCGCGCGGCCGCTGGTGGTCGACGAGGCGTACTTCGAGTACGCGGGTGAGACTGCGGTCGGGTTGATCGACGACGGTGTGATCGTGCTACGGACGTTCTCCAAGGTCTTCGGCCTGGCGGGCGCGCGAGTGGGCTACGCGCTTGCAGGTCGTGACGTCGCCGCCGAGTTGAACCAGCGGCAGCATCCGGCCCCGCTCTCGACTCTGTCCGCTGCACTGGCAATTGCGGCGCTGCAGTCGCCACCGGACGTGCGGCCGATCCTCGACGAGCGCGAGCGCTTCGCCGAGCGCCTGCGCGGTCTCGGCTACGAGCCGCTGTCCTCGCACGCGAACTTCCTCTACGTACCTGTCGGCGAGCCACAAGAGCTCGCCGACAAACTGCTGAACCAGGGGCTTGCGGTGCGGCCCGTCCGCGGCGGCATCCGCATCACGATCCGCAACGAGCAGGACGACGAGCGCCTGCTTCGAGCGCTTCAGTAGATCGCTTCGCCGCTCTCCGGATCGAAGAAGTGCAGTCGGGTCGTGTCGACGACCAGTTCCACGTTGCCCTGCTCCTGCGCTTTCGTGTCTCGGTCGACGCGGGCGACCCAGACGTTGCCCTTGACCTCCGCCACCTCGGCGGCCTCTTCGCCGACGGCCGCCCTCACGTCCGCGCCGCGCACCGCCTTCCCAGCGATACCAAAGTGGACGTACACCTCCGAGCCCATGTCCTCTCGGATGTCCACTTGTGCCGAGAGTCGGCGACCCGGAGATGCGTCGGTTGCGAAGGCTTCATCCTCGAGGTCCTCCGGGCGAACTCCGAGGATGAGTCGCTTGCCCTCGAACGTCTCCAGTCCTGGGCGCTTGGCGAGCACCTGCTCGTCCACCTCCAGCGTCTCGTCACCGAACTTCGCGACGAATCGGCCGTCGGAGCGCACGAGGTCAACGCCGACGAGGTTCATCGCCGGTGAGCCGATGAA
>DAINSN010000175.1:0-5004 GCA_036741295.1 Gaiellaceae bacterium | reverse complement strand
CGTGCGTGCCCGACTCGACGACGCGGCCGTGGTCGAGCACGATGATCTGGTCGGCATCGCGCACTGTCGAGAGCCGGTGCGCGATCGCGATCGTCGTCCGTCCCTCGGAGAGCCGGTCGAGCGCGTCCTGGACGAGCCGCTCGGTTTCGGTGTCCAGTGAGCTCGTTGCCTCGTCGAGCACGAGGATCGGCGGGTTGCGCAGGATCGTGCGCGCGATCGCGATGCGCTGCTTCTCGCCGCCGGAGAACCGATAGCCGCGCTCGCCGACAACAGTGTCGTATCCCTCGGGCAGCGCCGCGATGACGTGGTGGATGCGTGCCGCCTCGGCGGCCGTCTCGATCTCCTCATCGGTCGCGTCCGGCTTGGCGAAGCGCAGGTTCTCGCGCACCGACTCGTGGAAGAGGTACGTCTCCTGCGAGACGACACCCACGAGGTCGGACAACGCTAGGAAGGTCAGGTCGCGGATGTCGACGCCACCGATCGTGATGCGCCCCCGGCTGACGTCGTAGAGCCGCGCTGCCAGGTAGCCGAGCGTCGTCTTGCCCGAGCCGGTCTCCCCGACGAGCGCAGTCGTCGTGCCGGCAGCCACGGTGAACGAGACGTCCTGGAGCGTCCAGTCCTCGCCGTAGCGAAACCAGACCTGATCGAAGACGACATCCCCGGCCTGCCCGACAACGAGGGCCTCCGGCTTCTCCTCGATGTCGATCGGCTCGTCGAGGTATTCGAAGATCCGGTCGAACAGCGCCAGCGAGGTCTGCACGTCGAGGCCGACACCGAGGAGTGATCCGACCGGAAAGAAGAGCCGCGTCTGCAGCGTGGTGAAGGAGACGAGCATCGGGATCGAGACCGAAGCCGATCCGTGCGCGAGCGCGAACCCACCGAACCAATAGACCGCAGCGGGCATGATCGCGAAGCTCGTCTGGATCGACGCCATCACCCAGCGCCCAGCCATCCGCTGACGCACCTCGAGGTCGGCGAGCCGCAGCGAGTCGGTTTCGAACCGGTCGGCGAGCTCGTCTCCGCGCCCCATCGTCTTCCCGAGCAGGATCCCGGAGACCGAGAGCGACTCCTGCACGAGGCTCGAGATGTCGGCGAGTGTCTCCTGCGTCGTCTTCGCGATTCGGCGCCGCTCGTTCCCGACCCGACGCGTGAGCAGCACGAACAGCGGGATCAGCGCGAAGGCGAACAGAGCCAACCTCCAGTTCAGCACCAGCATGCCGACCATGGTCGCCGCTACCGTCGTCACGTTCGACGCGATCGACGTTGCCGTGTTCGTGACGACGTTCTGCACACCGCCGATGTCGTTCGAGATCCTCGACTGCACCTCGCCCGTGCGCGTGCGAGTAAAGAAGGCGAGCGACAAGCGCTGCAGATGCCGGAAGACCGCGGCGCGCAAATCGTGCATCACACGTTGGCCGACCTGATTGGAGAGGAGCGTCTGGATCACGCCGAGCACGCCCGTCACGATCGCGATCGCGATCATCCCGCCCGCGTTGAACGAGAGCGACCTCGTGTCGTTCCGCCCGATCGCCTCCAGCACGTGTTTGAGCAGGAAGGCCGGAACGACGCCGAGCCCGGCCGAGACGACGATCAGCAGCAGGACTCCCCCGAGCTTCAGCTTGTACGGCCCAAAAAGCCGGCCGATACGGGTCAGGTTCGCGCGGCGCACCTCCGGGTCGGCAGGGCGCTCCGCCGGCGCGTCCGAGGAATGAAAGAACATGCCCATCGAGGATCAGGGTACGTCGCTGGGCACCTTCGAGGTAACGTGGCCTGATGGATCCTGAGCGGGCTCGCGAGCTGCTGGCCCAAGAGCGCGAGCGAATCGAGCGGACCCTTGCGAAACGCGTGCACGAGGACGCCGGCGAGCCGGGCGAGGAAGACTCGGCCAACCTCGCCTCCGACCTCTATCAGGACGAGCTCGACGAGGGCCTCGCAGACGATCTACGCGAGGAGCTCGCTGCCGTCGAGCGCGCCGAGGCTCGTCTTGCCGCCGGTACCTACGGCCGCTCGATCGAGAGCGGCATGCCGATTCCGGACGAGCGTCTCGAGGCGCTGCCGACGGCCGAACGGACGGCCGAAGAGGAAACCGCTTAGCGGTCGATTCGCGATCGAGCCGCCGCCGTAAAGAACTCGGCAGTCGGTGTCGCAGTTCGCGGGACGCCCGCAGCCGCGTACGCATCGTCCTCGTCGAGAGTCTCGTGCTCGAGCAGCGCACTTGCCAGGGAATCGAGCTTGCTCCGATTCTGTTGAAGCAGTGCGATGACCTGCTGATGGGATTCTTCGACGATGCGGCGCACCTCGTCGTCGACGAGTTGCTGCGTATGCTGCGAGACCTCGGCGACACCCGGCAACAGTGGGCCGATGCCGTCACGAGGTATCACCGCGACCGGGCCGATCGCTGAGCTCATGCCCCAGCGGCCGACCATCTGACGCGCGATCTCGGTCAGCTGCTGGATGTCCGACTCCGCGCCTGTGCTCGTCTCGCCATACACGATTTCTTCCGCAGCACGGCCGCCGAGAGCGACATTGATCTTGGCCTGAACCTCGGGCTGGCGATAGTTGAAGCGGTCGCTCTCGGGCGATGCGAACGTTACGCCGAGGGCAAGGCCGCGGGGGATGATCGAGACTTTGCGCACCGGATCGGCGCCCTCGGTGAGCATGCCGACGAGCGCGTGGCCCGACTCGTGGAAGGCGGTACGACGCCGGTCCTCCGGGCTCACCATCACCTGCCGTTCGGCGCCGAGGACGATCCGCTCGAGGGCGTCGGTGAAATCGGATTCGTCGACGACTTCGTGGCTTCGGCGCGCCGCCAAAAGCGCAGCTTCGTTGACGAGATTCGCGAGATCCGCGCCGACCATGCCGGGCGTCGTCGAGGCGATCCTGCCGAGGTCGACGTCAGGCCCGAGCGGCACGCCACGGGTGTGCACTTTGAGAATCGCCTCTCTGCCGGCACGATCGGGAGGCTGCACCGCAACCCTGCGGTCGAAACGGCCGGGTCGAAGCAGGGCCTGGTCGAGGACATCGGGACGGTTAGTCGCACCGATGACGATCACGTTCGTGGACGAGTCGAAGCCGTCCATCTCGGTCAGGATCTGATTCAGGGTCTGCTCGCGTTCGTCGTTGCCGCCGCTGAAGCCCGCGACTCCGGACGTGCGCGACCGGCCGATCGCGTCGAGCTCGTCGATGAAGACGATTGCCGGCGCGGCCTCCTTCGCCTGCGTGAACAGGTCACGCACGCGCGACGCCCCCACACCGACGATGGCCTCGACGAACTCGGACGCGGCCATCGAGAAGAACGGAACGTCCGCCTCACCCGCGACCGCCCGCGCGAGCAGCGTCTTCCCGGTGCCGGGCGGGCCCGAGAGCAGGACTCCGTGCGGTATCCGTCCTCCGAGCTTCCGGTACTTCTCCGGATGACGCAGGAAGTCGACCACCTCTGTCAGCTCCGCCTTCGCCTCCTCGATGCCCGCAACGTCCTCGAACGTCACCCGGTCGCCGGACGGCTGGTACCGCCGTGCACGCGAGCGGCCGAACGATCCCAGAACGTTCTGGACGTTTCCCGCTCGCCGCATCAGCCAGAACAGCAGGAGCACGAAGAGGATCGTCGGTCCAAACCCGAGCAGCAGGTTCTGCCACCAGGGGCCTCCCGTGTCGAGCGGTTGGGCGTTCACGACGACGCGCTTCTGCTGGAGCAGTTGCGATAGCGCGTCGTTGTTGGCGAACGCGGGAATCTCGGTGCGGAACTTCGTCGTCGGCTTGCTTCCCGCGTACTGCTCCTTCTGGGTGAAAGTACCTTGAATCGCCGTGCCCTTGGACGTGATCTCCTTCACGCGGCCCGCTTGCACCTGCTCGAGGAAGAACGGGCTGTACGGGACACGAACGCGTGACGTCGGCTGCGTCGCCCGCGAGCCAAGATAGAAGTTCAACAACAGAAGCCCGACCGCGAAGATGACCCAGCGCCGGCTGGGGCGAAAGCCCGGCAACTGCGGCGGCGTCGGAGACGGCCCGCGCCGCGGCCCGGGATCGTTGCGCTGATCTTCGCGGGTGGCGCTCACGACCGCTTCCGCCTAAGGGCTAGGCCGTCATGCGAGTGGCGACGTCGTACTTCGTCACCGACGTGCGGCGCCCCGGGGTCTCCCCGGCCGGCATCGCGCTCAGCATCTCGTCGCCACGCTTGTAGTCCTCCTCCGTTTCGAAGAAGACGATCACGAGCGACTTCTCGGCCTCGGGGTCATGGAGCACGACAATCTCCGTCCCCGGGAATCCCTCCGGGGGCTGCCCCTCTTGCATCTCACGGTCCATCTCCTCCATCCGCTGCTTGTTCACTCCTTCGAAGGTCACGACGCGTGCGAATGCCATTTCAGCCTCCCTTTCGGTTGAGACAACCTTACGCCCTCGGAAGCAGCCTACGTCTGTGCGGCGGCTCGCTCGAGCTCGCCGATGTCGATCTTCTTCATCTTCAGCATCGCCGCCATGACGCGCTGCGACTTCTCCCGGTCCGGATCGCTGTGGTAGCGGCCATCTCTCCTGTTAGACGATCGCACCGATGAAAACTCATCGGCCGGCGGCGGGCCGGCAGGCCTCAGCCCTTGAGGGCGCCGCCGAATCCAGAACCACGCAGGAAGGATCGCTGGAAGATCAGAAAGCCCAGGATGGGAACGAGCGCGGCGATCAGCATCGATGCAAGGAGGACACCGAGTTGCGTTTGCGCCTGGATGGCCGGAAGCCGCACTGACAGCGGCTGGCGATCCGGGCTGTTCGTGAGGACCAGGAACGGCCAGAGGAAGTTCTTCCACTCCGCGAGGATCGCGAAGATCGAGACGACTCCGAGGATCGGCTTCGATAGGGGCAACACGATCGAGAAGAAAAGACGTACCGGACCGGCGCCGTCGATGCGCGCGGCCTCGAAAAGTTCCTGCGGCAGGTTGTCGAAGAAGCGCTTCATCAGCACGACGTTGAATGCGCTCGCGCCCGCTGGAAGCCAGATCGCCCAGTAGCTCTCCG
>DAINSN010000174.1:0-5031 GCA_036741295.1 Gaiellaceae bacterium | reverse complement strand
TGCTCCGTGCCGATCTCACGCAATACCGGCACGACCTCGCGCACGACGAAGGGCAGCGAGACGAAGATCGATGCGAGCACCATTCCAGGCAGCGCGAAGAGGACGCCGTGTCCACCGAGCCAACCACCACGGCCGTAGAGCAGCAGCAACGCCAGCCCTGCCACCACGGGTGACAGCGCGAGCGGAAGGTCGACCACGGCGTTCACGATTCCGGCGCCGGGAAAGCGATGGCGCACGATCGCAAGCGAGCACATGAGGCCGAAGACCGTGTTGGCAGGCACTGCGATCGCAACGAGGATGAGCGTCACCTTGAGCGCGTGCACGGCATCGTGGGAGGTGACCGCAGCCCAGGCCGGCCCGACGCCGTGCTCGAATGTGCGCCAGAAGACGAACCCCACGGGGGCGGCGAGAAGCACGGCGAGGTAGCCGAGCGCGAAAAAGCGTACTGCGTACTTACCGATCATGTCTCGTCACCCAGCGCCGCACAGCGCCGATCGCGAGCAGGACGCCGAAGGAGATCAGCAGGATCACGACGGACGCGGCTGCCGCGCCGCCCGGATCACCGCTTTCCAACCGACCGAAGACATAGACGGAGATGACCTCCGTCTTGAACGGAAGGTTGCCGGAGATGAGCACGACGGCGCCGAACTCACCGATCGCCCGGGCAAACGCGAGAGCGACGCCCGACAGGATGGCGGGCAGGATGCTCGGCAAGACGATCCGCAGAAACGTCGTGAAGCGACTCGCTCCGAGCGACGCTGCCGCCTCCTCCATCTCTCGGTCGAGCTCGAAGAGAACCGGCTGCACGGTCCGCACGACGAACGGGAGCGTCACGAACAACATGGCGAGCAGAAGACTCCAGCGCGTGAAAGCCGCGTTGACGCCGACGGGCGACTTCGGCCCGTACAGCGCCAGCAAGGTCAGGCCGGCAACGATCGTGGGCAGCGCGAACGGCAGGTCGACAAGCGCGTTGACGAACCCCTGGCCGACGAAACGGTCACGGACGAGTGTCCAGGCGATCGCCGTCCCGGCGAACGCGTTGATCACTGCGATCAAGAGCGAGAGTCCGAGCGTCAGTTGCAGTGCCGCGACCGCCTGCTTCGTCGAGATGGCATCCCAGCCGTGCGCCCGCCAGGTCAGTGCCGCCAGCGGCAAGAGGACGATAACGCTGAGATAGAGCGTGCTCAGACCAATCGTGAGGCCCGGCGCGAATGAGCGCCGGGCCCCAGGTACTGCTGGAAGTGCGTTGGCGTTAGCCGCCACTCGACCCTATGAAGCGGGCCATGATCCCCGTGCGTGGATCGAAGAACTTCTTCTCGACCTGCGCCCAGCCGCCGACGTACTTGATCGTGAACAGCTGCGGACGGGTCGGGAAGTTGAACCCACGCGCGGCGGCAGGCACGACGGGCCGGTAGCCGTTCTGCGCGAAGATCTTCTGTGCGTCGAGCGTGCGCAGGAACTTCAGAAACGCTTTCGCCTCGGTCTGGTGCTTCGAGGTCGACGTGACCGCGATCGGGTTCTCGATCAAGATCGTCGCCTTCGGAATCACGAACTGGACGGGCTGGCCCTTCTTCTGCGCGAAGACCGCTTCGTTCTCATACGCGAGGAAGACGTCACCGCGGCCGGCGAGGAAGGTCTGCAGTCCTTCGCGCGCGCTCGTGGGCTGCGCGACCACGTGCTTCCACAACTTGCCGAGGTAGTCGACCGCCTGCTTCGGCGTCTTGCCGGAGCGGAGCGCGCCGCCGTACGCGGCCATCACGTTCCACCGAGCGCCACCCGAAGTGAATGGGTTCGGCGTGATCACCTGCACGCCCGGCTTGAGCAGGTCGTTCCAGGACTTCAGCTTCTTCGGGTTGCCGTCACGCACGATGAACACGACAACCGACCGCGTGACCATGCCCTTGTACTTGTCCTTGTTCCAGTTGTTCGCGACGAGCTTCTTCTGGACGAGCGAGGTGATGTCCGGCTCGAGCGAGAAGGCGACGACGTCCGCGTCCAGGCCAGCAGCAACTGCCCGGCTCTGCTCGCCCGACGCGCCGTAGGACTGGGAGAACGACACGCCGTTCCCTGCATTGGTCTTCTGGAACGCCGAGATCAACTGCCCGTACGCGTCTTTCGGCGTCGAGTAGGCCACCAGAGTCAGCTTGGTGTCCTGCGAGGCACCGGCCGCGAGCGCGGGCAAAAGTAGGGCGATGAGCAAAGCTAGGCTAATTCGTCGCATCTCGTCTCCTTATTAGTCCACTGAATCGGTGGACTTTTAGGGACAAGCACGGACTACGTCAAATGAGAACCGCAGGCCGTTCCATACAATCGGTCGGGTGAGCCCTTCCACCCTCAGCGCCGGCGGTCAGAGCTACGAGATCTTCCGGCTGGAGGGCGTCGAGCGGCTCCCCTACACCCTGCGGATCCTGCTCGAGAACGCGCTTCGGCACGGCGAGGACCAGGACGCCGAGGCGCTGCGGCGCTGGCAGCCGGCGGCCGCGCCCTCCGACGAGATCTCATTCCGGCCGGCCCGCGTCCTGCTGCAGGACTTCACCGGCGTACCTGCGGTCGTCGATCTCGCGGGGATGCGAAACGCGATGGCCGACCTCGGGGGCGACCCGTCCCGGATCAACCCGCAATTGCCCGCCGAGCTCGTCATCGACCACTCGGTGCAGGTCGACGAGTACGGATCGGCGCGTGCGATGTTCCGCAACGCCGAGCTCGAGTTCGAACGCAACCGCGAGCGCTACGCCTTCCTGCGCTGGGGACAGACCGCGTTCGACAACTTCAAGGTCGTCCCGCCGAACACGGGCATCGTCCATCAGGTGAACCTCGAGTACCTCGCGCGCGTGATCGAGGCGCGCGACGGCCAGGCGTTCCCGGACACGCTCGTCGGCACGGATTCGCACACGACAATGATCAACGGGCTCGGCGTGCTCGGCTGGGGTGTCGGCGGAATCGAAGCCGAGGCAGCGATGCTCGGCGAAGCCGTGTCGATGCTCATTCCGGAAGTCGTCGGCTTCAAGCTCACGGGCTCGATGCCGGAGGGCGCGACCGCGACCGACCTCGTCCTGACGGTCACGCAGCTGCTGCGAGCAGCGGGCGTGGTCGGGAAGTTCGTCGAGTACTTCGGGCACGGGCTCGTCGGGCTCCCGCTCGCGGACCGGGCGACGATCGGGAACATGTCGCCCGAATACGGCGCGACCTGCGGCTTCTTCCCCGTGGACGACGAGACGCTGAAGTACCTGCGGCTGACAGGCCGCGACGAGGAACGGCTCGCGCTTGTCGAGGCGTACTGCAAGGAGAACGCGTTGTGGCATGACCCCGATCACGCCCCCGAGTACTCGCAGGTCGTCGAGCTCGACCTCTCTACGGTCGAGCCCTCACTCGCGGGGCCGCGCCGGCCGCAGGACCGGGTGCCGCTGCGCGATGCGAAGCGCCTTTTCCTCGACTCGCTGGAGAGCTTCGGCGTCGACTACGGCAACGGCCACGACGAGGCGCTGGCGGAGTCGTTCCCCGCCAGCGATCCTCCGAGCACCATCGAGCCGGGTCACGGGGAGCTCGTTCCCGGCGTGCAGGTTGCGGCCGGCGGCGTCGCGGTCGCACCGCGGCCGGCGTCCACTGCGGTGGAGGTGGAGGGCGAGGAGTTCGCGATCGAGCACGGGTCGGTCGTGATCGCCGCGATCACGTCCTGCACCAACACCTCGAACCCGCAGGTGATGATCGGCGCCGGGTTGCTGGCGCGGAACGCGGTCGAGCGCGGCATGCAGCGCAAGCCGTGGGTGAAGTCCAGCCTCGCGCCGGGCTCGAAGGTCGTGACGGAGTACTACGACCAGGCCGGTCTGACCAAATATCTCGACGAACTCGGCTTCCAGACCGTCGGGTACGGATGCACGACTTGCATCGGGAACTCCGGCCCATTGCCGGAGTCGATCTCGGCGGCGATCGCTGTCGGCGACCTCGTCGTCTGCTCGGTCCTGTCGGGCAATCGCAACTTCGAGGCTCGAATCCATCCCGAGGTCAAGGCGAATTACCTCGCATCCCCGCCGCTCGTCGTTGCGTACGCGCTCGCCGGCCGCATGGACATCGACCTCGTCAACGAGCCGCTCGGCGAGGATCGGGACGGCAACGACGTCTACCTCCGTGACCTCTGGCCGAGCGCAGACGAGATCCAGGAGACGATCACCCGTGCGGTGCGCGGAGAGATGTTCTCGCGCACGTACGCGGATGTGTTCACCGGCGATCCGGCGTGGCGCGAGCTGCCCGTGCCGGAAGGCGACCTCTTCGCCTGGGAGCCCGACTCGACCTACGTGCGGCGGCCCCCGTATTTCGAGGGGATGCCACGCGAGCCCGGCGCCGTCGAGGACATCGCCGGTGCGCGCTGCCTCGTCATGGTCGGCGACTCGGTGACGACCGACCACATCTCGCCGGCCGGCGCGATCAAGCCGGACTCTCCCGCCGGCGAGTACCTCGTCGAGCACGGCGTCGAGCGCAAGGACTTCAATTCGTACGGGTCGCGGCGCGGCAACCACGAGGTGATGGTGCGCGGCACGTTCGCGAACGTGCGGCTCCGGAACCTGCTCGTGCCCGGTTCGGAGGGCACCTGGACCGTGCACGTGCCGAGCGGCGAGGAGACGACGATCTACGACGCGTCGAAGCGGTACCTCGCGGAGGGCGTGCCCCTCATCGTTATCGCAGGGAAGGAGTACGGGTCCGGCTCGTCACGCGACTGGGCCGCCAAGGGACCGAACCTCCTCGGTGTGCGCGCCGTGATCGCCGAGTCGTACGAGCGGATCCACCGCTCGAACCTGCTGATGATGGGGATCCTGCCGCTGCAGTTCCTGGAGGGCGAAACGCCAACGAGCCTCGGCCTGACTGGGCGCGAAGAATTCGCGGTCGAAGGCGTCGACAACGGGAACGCCGACGAGGTCACCGTCCGCGCCGACGACAAGGAGTTCCGTGTCCGCGTGCGGCTCGACACCCCGCGCGAGCGCGAATACCTGCAGCACGGCGGCATCCTCCAGTACGTCCTACGCCGACTCCTTCGGA
>DAINSN010000173.1:0-5136 GCA_036741295.1 Gaiellaceae bacterium | reverse complement strand
GCGTCCCGACTGCGAGCGCCTCGACGACCGTGTGCGGGAAGTTCTCCCAGCTCGAAGACAGGATCGTCGCGTCGGCGGCATGGAAGAGCTCGACGATGCACTCGCGGGGCTGTGCGCCGAGAAAAGTAACTCGGTCGCCGATCCCGAGCTCGACGGCCCTCGCCTGGAGCGGTTCCCGCTCCGGGCCCTCGCCTGCGATCACGAGCTTCACTCCGTCGGCGCCTGCGACCGCCTCGAGCGCGCGACCGAGCGACTTCTGTGCTGTCAGGCGACCGGCGAACGCGAGCGTCGCCCCATTCAGACCGAATGCCCGGCGGAGATCGTCCCGCTCACCGAGCTCGCCCACCACAGGCGACGGATTCGGCAGAACGCTGACGCGGTGCGAAGGCACGCCCCACCCGAGCGCGAGCTCGCGCAGGTACGCACTCGGTGTGAACACGTGCGCGGCATGCCGCAGCTCGATGTCGCGCGCGAACCGCAACAGCGCAACCGCAGGGCCGCCGCGCTGCTCCTGGAAGTCGTCGACGTTGCCCTTGACGAAGCCCCGGCGGCGCGATCGTTCGAATGCAGGATCGGCCGTGAGCTTCACGACATAGGGCTTCCGCGCCAGAGCCGAGCCCACAGCGCTGCGGCCGAACATGCCGGTCGTGTAAACGACGTCCACTTCGCGCGCCTGGTGGTGGACGAGCCCTGCGCCGCGAAGGTGCCGAACGCCGACGCGATGGCGCCGCGACACCGCATGCACGGGATACGGCCGCGCGGCAGGCGGCGCGTCTGCCGTCGTCACGACCTCCACCTCGTGGCCGCGATCGCGCAGGAACTGCGCCACGTCGGGCGCATGGCTCGCAGGCCCGCCGACGTCCGGCGGCCAGATCCCGGAGACGATCAACACCCTCACGGCAGCAAAACAGCCTCTGGTTGAGGGGGATGTGTTCCCTGGCTCCCCGGTTCGCGCCGAATCCGCAAGAACAGAGCGGTCCAGAAAGCGATGAACGCCACCGTGGACGCGAGCACCGCGCCCGCGGCGCCGGTCGCCCCCCAGGCCGAACCGAGAACGACGACGAGCGGGATGAGGACGAGTGTCTCGAGTCCGTGCGCCCAGATTCGTAGCTTTGGCCGCCCGATCGAAACGGGAAAGCTCTTCGTCCAGCCGAAGACGAACTGCAGTGCGCCCGCGACGACGATCAGGCGAAGCGCGTCCGTCGCACCGACGTTCTTGGACGTGAAGAACAGCCGCACCAGGTCGGGCGCCAGCCACAGCAGCAGCGGCACCGCGACAAGGACTGCCGCCGCGGCGCCGAGTGAGTAACGGCGCACACCTGCGAAAACCGACTCGCGCGTGCCACGCTCCCAGGCTCGGGTCTGCTCTGTCAACAGCACGAGCCGCGCCGGCGCGGACAGTGCGGCGAACCCTTGCTGAGGCGCCTGCGCGACGCGGAAGTACCCGACCTGGTTGGGCGACGAGACAACACCCAGAAGCAACGGGCTCAGGGTGCCGCGCAGCGCGACCACACCGGTTGCCAGTGTGGACTGCATGACGAAGCGCGTGATCTCCGGACGCTCCTCGCCGATCGGGACCGCGGCGACGCGGGGATTGCGCCTGAACGCCGCCCACCCGGCGCCGAGCACTGCAGCGGTCGCCAGGACTTGCGCGACGACGATTGCGGCAATCGTCTGAGTGAGCCCGTAGCGCGTGCCGACCGCAATCCCCCCGAGCCGCAACGCCATCGAGAGGAAGAGGAAGAACGCGCGGATGTCGTAGCGCCCGCGCAGAATCAGAGCGACTCCGCCGACGTTCTCCGGTGCTTGCACGAGTGGCAGCGCGGCCGCGATCAGCATCGGCCTGAGCAGGCGATCGTCACCGAAGAGCGCGTGCGCGGCCGGCGCCAGTGCCAGCAGACACAAGCCGGCAACCACGCCCCCTGCGAGCTTCAATTGCAGTGCCTGGCCGAAGAGGCGCCTCAACCGCCCCCAGTCCTCCCGCTCCTGGAAGCGAAATCCGTACTTGACCAGCGCCTCCTCGATCGTCAGGTCGAGCAGCGTCTGGAAGAACCCTGTGGCCGCGATCACGATTGCGTATAAGCCGAGCACGCGGGTCGTGAACGCGTGGGCGACGATCACCGTCCCGAAGAAGCCGAGGACTACCGAGGCATAGATCCCAGCGGCTGCCGCCGACCGGCGCCAGAAGAGCCGCGAGCGCATCAGGACGACCATTCTAGGGAGGGCAATACCTAGACTCGTTCCATGGCCGTGGCCGAGACCCTGGCGCTGAGGGCGCGCTCCGTGGCGCGCTCGGGAATCAGCCCCGGCGCCGCCGCCCTGGCCCTCGCAGTCCCCTTCCTCTTCCTGCACATCAAGTACCAGCCGGGAGTGAGGGTGCCGCTCGGGTCCACGCATCTCGGGCTCGAGTTGTCCGACGTGGCAATCGTGGTGGTCGCGCTCGTCGCTCTGCGCGAGGGGTTGCAGGCAGGGTTCGCGCCTTTGCGCCCCGCACTGCCGCTGTGGATCGCGTCGGCCGCCCTGCTCCTCTGGATCTTCATCCGCTCGGGCTCGCTCGAGCACTTCGTCACCGCGACGAAGTTCTCGGAGTACGCACTGCTGGCGTTCTCCGCGCCGCTGATCCTGCGACGGCGCAACGACTGGGAACTCGTCGCGGCGGCCGCCGTCGGCTGGAGCGTCGTGGCGACTTGCTTCGGACTGCTGCAGTTCCTGGGCGTCGACATGGCCGAAGCGTGGGCGGCCGGCCGACGGCAGCCGTCGTTCCTCGGCCACTCGGACTTCGCCGCGCTCTCGGCGCTCGCGCTCGGGATCGGGCTCGCGGCCGTACTCCTCGCCCGCAAGCGGATCGGCTGGACGGCGGTCGCGAGCGGCGGGGTCGGCCTCATCCTGTCCGGCGCAACGGCGGGGTTGATCGGGATCGCCGCCGGCGCAGCGGGCTTCCTGTACGCCGTCTCACGCCGGCGGCGACTCGCACTGCGCGACGTCGCGGTCAGCGGCGTCGTCGTCGCGGTCGTGGCAGCAGGCGTGCTCGTCCTGCGCGCCGGCGACTTCGAGAACTTCCTGCGCTTCGTGCACCTCAAAGGAAGAGAGGCGCAGACCAACAACATCCAGACGTACTCGCACCACACGCTGCTCGCGTACATCGGTTACCGCATCTGGCGCGACCACCCCGTCGTCGGCGCGGGCTGGCAGGCGTCCACCGATCCAGAGGTGGTCAACCCCCAGCTCCCGGCGGCGCGCAAGAAGTTCCCCGACGTGGCCCCGCTGGCGTTCCCGACCCGCGAGCACGAGTGGGGCGTCCAGAACGCGTACGTGCAGGCCGCAGCAGACCTCGGCCTGATCGGGCTCGTCCTCTGGCTGGCGCCGTTCGCGCTGGCGCTCACGCTCGCCTTGCGCGCGAATGCCCCACCCGGAGCCGTGGCGGTTTTCACGATCCTCTCGGCGATGGGAATCTGGGGCGGACAGGGCCTTGTGGCCGGAATCCCGCTCGATGCCGTCACTTGGCTCGGTTTCGGCCTCGCAGCCACCGCGGCTGCGCAAAGGAGTCAGGCGCCTCCTCAGGGAAAATGACCGGGATGAAGGCATTGGTGACAGGCGGGGCCGGGTTCATCGGCTCGAATCTCGTGAACGCGCTGATCGAGCGGGGCGACGACGTCCGCGTGCTCGACAACTTCTCGACCGGCAACCGGGCGAACCTCGAGGGTCTCGATGTCGAGGTCGTCGAGGGAGAGCTCCGCTCATACGAGCGCGTGCACGCGGCGGTGCGCGGGATCGAGGTCGTGTACCACCTGGGCGCGCTCGGGTCCGTACCGCGCTCCGTGCAGGACCCGCTGACGTCGAGCGCCGTCAACATCGAAGGCACGCTCAACGTCCTCCTCGCCGCGCGCGACGAAGGCGTGCGGCGCGTGATCTTTTCATCCTCCACCTCCGTCTACGGATCGAGCCGGGAGCTCCCCACCTCGGAGTCGACTCCGCCGGACCCGATCTCTCCCTACGGCGTCGCGAAGCTTGCAGCCGAGCGCTACTGCATCAGCTTCGGCCGCGTGTACGACTCATTCGAGACCGTCGTCCTCAGATACTTCAACGTGTTTGGACCGCGGCAGAGCCCGTACTCGCAGTACGCCGCCGTCGTACCGCTCTTCATCGCCGCCATCGACCAGGGCGAACCGGTGACCATCTACGGCGACGGCGAGCAGTCGCGTGACTTCACGTACGTCGGCAACGTCGTCGACGCCACGATTCGCGCTGTGGATGCGACCGGCGCCAGCGGACGCACGTTCAACGTCGCCGCGGGCTCACCCGCCAGCGTGAACCACGTCGCGGATACGATCGGCGTCATTCTCGGCAAGCCGGTCGAGAAACGCTTCGAGCCGCCGCGCCCGGGAGACATCCGAGACTCGTGGGCGGACATCTCCGCGGCGCGCGAGCTGCTCGGCTACGAGCCGCGCATCGACCTCGCCGCAGGGCTCGAGCTCACGGCCGAGGCGATCGTTGCCCGAGTCTGACGAGCGGATCAAAATCCTCAGGGTCATCGCCCGGCTCAACATGGGCGGGCCCGCGCTGCACGTCGCGTACCTGACGGAGGGCCTGACGAAGCGCGGCTACGACACGACGCTCGTCTCGGGGTCGCTCGCCCGCGGCGAAGACTCGATGGCTTTCGTCGCAGACGCGCACGGCGTCGAGATCGTGCGGATCGACGAGCTCGGCCGGGAGATCTCTCCGCTGCGAGACCTGCTGGCGACGATCCGGCTTGCCCGTCTGATCAGAAAGGAGCGCCCGCAGATCCTGCACACGCACACCGCGAAGGCGGGCACGGTGGGTCGTGTCGCTGCGCTCCTCGCCGGCTCGCGCAAGCCTCCGATCGTCGTCCACACCTTCCACGGGCATGTGTTGCGCGGCTACTTCGGGCCCGTGCGCACGCTGCTCTTTCGCCTGCTCGAACGCTGGCTCGCTGCGAGCACGACGGCGCTCGTCGCGGTCAGCCCGCAGGTCCGCGACGACCTGGTTGCGCTCGGTATCGCCCCGCGCGAGCGCTTCGTCGTCATCCGGCTCGGCATCGAGCTGGACGAACGGGTCGCGCCCGAGCAGAACGGCAGGAGCGAGAGCCGGCGCTATCTCGGGATTCCGGGCGATCGC
>DAINSN010000172.1:0-5149 GCA_036741295.1 Gaiellaceae bacterium | reverse complement strand
CGACGTTCTCGGCGACGGTCATGTGCGGGAAGAGCGCGTAGTCCTGGAAGACCGTGTTGACGTCCCGCTCGTAGGGCGCGCGGTTCGTAACGTCGGCTCCGCCGAGCTCGATGCGACCTTCATCGGGCCGCTCGAAGCCGGCGATCAGCCTGAGCGTCGTCGTCTTGCCGGAGCCGGACGGGCCCAGCAGGGTGAAGAACTCGCCGGCGGGAATCTCGAGATCGACCCGGTCGACCGCGACGACGTCGCCGTACGTCTTGCGGATGCCGGCGAGCCGGACATCGATTTCGGCCGCAGGCATGACGTGTGCGGCCGGTTCCGACTCAGCCAGCGCGGGCGTCGCCAAGCGATTCCTCCAGCAGGTCGAGCCCGCGCTCGAGCAACGCGTCGTCGATCGTGAGGGGGACGAGAATGCGAATGACGTTTCCGTAGATACCGCAAGAGAGGAGGACGAGGCCGCGGTCACGCGCGGCGGAGGTCACCGCCTTGGCGAGATCGGGCGTCGGCTCGGTGAGCTCGAGGGCGAGCATGGGGCCGAGGCCGCGCACCTCGCCGACGGCTGCATTCCGGGCTGCGAGCTGCTCGAGGCGCGCCCGGATCCGGATGCCCAGCTCTTCGGCCCGCTTGCGGAACGCGTCGCTCTTCACCTCGCGGAGCACCTCGACCGCCGCGACGCACGCGAGCGGGTTGCCGCCGAATGTCCCTCCGAGGCCGCCGGGCGGCACGCTGTCGATCAGTTCGGCACCGCCCGTTACCCCGGCGAGCGGAAGTCCGCCGCCGAGCGACTTGCCCGAGACGATCAGGTCCGGTTCGACGCCGTAGTGCTGGATCGCCCACATCGGGCCGGTCCTGCCGACACCGGCCTGGACCTCGTCGTCGACGAAGAGGATCCCGTGCTGCTCGCAGATCTCCTTCAGCCGCCGCGGGAAGTCCTCGGGCATTTCGACGAAGCCACCTTCGCCCTGTACGGGCTCGAGCACGACGCAGGCGACCGAGGCGGGATCGACGTCTTGCTTGAGCAGCAACTCGAGCCCGCGGATCGCGTCGTCGGACGAGACACCGCGGTACGGATAAGGCGCAGGCGCGCGATAGACCTCGCCCGGGAAGGGACCGAAGCCCTGCTTGTACGGGACGACCTTTGCCGTCATCGCCATGGTCAGGCTCGTGCGGCCGTGGAACGCGTGGTCGAAGACGATCACAGCCGGCCTGCCGGTTGCGGTGCGCGCGATCTTCACCGCGTTCTCGACCGCTTCGGCGCCGGAGTTCACGAGGAGCGACTTCGTCTCACGGTCGCCGGGCCACGTCTCGTCGAGCAGCTTGCACACCTCGACGTACGGCTCGTACATCCCGACCATGAAGCACTGATGCAGGTAACGGTCGACCTGCTCGTGGATCGCCGCCGCCGCGAAGCCGTGGCCGGTGTTCTGGCAGCCGAGCCCGCCCGCGAAGTCGACGTACTCGCGGCCGTCGACGTCCCAGATCCGCGCGCCTTCTGCGCGTGCGACGACGAGCGGGGTCGTCGCCACGCCGCGGGCGACGTAGCGTTCGCGGTCGGCGACGACCTGATCCGACGCAGTGTGCTCGCTAACGGCCATTACGCGTGCTTCAGGTCACCGAGGATCTCATTCGCGGCCCGCTCGCCTGTTTCGACCCCACCGTTTAGGTAGCCCTGGAAGTCCTGCGAGGTGTGCTCCCCGGCGAAGTGGCAGTTCCCCTGCCGCTCCTTCTCCATCCCGGAGAACTTCGTGTACTGCCCGACTTTCCAGTAGGAGTACGAGCCCTTCGTCCACGGATACCCGGCCCAGTAATCCACCGTGACGGACGCGGGACTTTGGTCCCAGTGCTGCGAGAGGTCGACCTTCGGGAACTGAGGTGCGAGTTGCGTGAGGAACTGCTGTGCTCGCTCCAGGGGCGTACCGGAGCCGAAGCTCGCGCCGACCTTGCCGCCGGTGTAATCGACGAGGATTCCCTTGCCGCCGCCTTGGGCGCGCGTGACTTCCCAGGTGTTCTGGTACCCGGTGTCCGCATACGTGTTGCCGTTGTTCTGGGCTGCGTACCAAAAGCGGTCAGTGAATTGCACATGGAGCTTCGAGTTTGTGCCCATGGGCAGCTCTTTGATCGCGGTCACCTTCAGCGGCTCGAAGCCGGCCTTCGCGTAGTTGACTCCGCGCAGCATCGAGAACGGGATTGCGAGCACGACATGGTCGACGGTCGTGGTCCGCGTCGTGGCCCCGTTCTGGAACGTCAGCGTGAACGACCCGCCGCTGTTCTGCTTGATCGCCGTCAGGACGTGATCCATCTTGATCTGCCCTGAGAGCCGCGCTCCCAGCTCGCGCGGAACCTGGTCGTTGCCGCCCTTGACGTGGTACTTCTCGTTCGACGGGCCGAACACGTGGAACTGACCCTGCCCGGAGTAACCGAGGAGGTAGAGCAGGTTCAGCGAACTCTGCTCGCTGCATTCGGCGCCGTACTCGATGTTGTAGGCGATGTCGAGCACCCGGCCGAGGTTCGAGCTCGCGCCGCCCGGAACCGTCTCGTTGAGCCAGTCGATGATCGACATGTGGTCGAGCTCCCAGCCGCGCTGCGTGTAGAGGTTCCAGAGCGTGGGATAGCTCGCGGCCGAGACGTCCTTGTGCATCTTCTGGTAGATGGCGTTGAGGTCGACGACGAGCTGCGAGTACGGGTACTTGCCGCCGTTGACGTAGAAGAAGTCCTCGGTGCCGCTCGGCTGCGCCTGGAGCAGGTTGTCGAGCGTGAATCCGAGCTCCTTTGCGAGCTGGCGCATGGCCGTGTGACCCTGGTCGATGAGCTCGCCCCCGTGCTCCGCGATCTGGCCCTGGTCGAAGCCGCGGATCGTCCAGCACCTACCCCCGATTCGATCCGGATGGGCCTCGTAGAGCGTGGCGTTGTACCCGGCCTGCTTCAGCCGGTAGGCACAGGTCAGACCGGCGAGGCCCGCCCCGACGACCGCGATCTGCGGGCCCCCTGCCGCAGATGCCGCCTTGGCGAAGCGACCCATCGTCCCCGCGCCGGCCACGGCGATCCCTGCGACGGCCGTGCGTTTCACAAGCTCGCGCCGCGTCGTCCGACCCTCGACGACCTCCGCGTATGCGTCCTCGATGCGCTGTGCCAGCAGTGTTCTGGCCATTTCCACTCCTCCCCAGGATGGTTTGCGAGGGGAGCATCCAACATTCGCAATGCGAGTTCAAGTAGCGGCCTGCGTTGACCGAATGCGCACCACATGGTACGAATCGCCTCGCTTTGCGCAGAACGATCGCCCAGTCGGCCGTGGCCGAGCCTCGCCGGGGGCCCATCAGTGCGCCCCCACGGATCGACGGCCTGGACCAGGGGATCATCGAGGCGCTCCAGGCGAACGGCCGGGAGTCGTTCCGGGCCATCGCCTCCCGCCTCGGGGTCTCCGAGGCGACCGTCCGGGCCCGGTACGCGCGGCTTTGCGCCGAGGACATCCTGCAGGTCGTCGGGGTGACGAACCCTCTCGGCCTCGGTTTCGAGCAGGCGCTCGTCGGTGTCAAGACGGCCGGCTCGCCCGAGCCCGTGGCCGACGAGATCGCCAGCTGGATCGAGGCGGACTACGTCGTCGTCACGGCGGGCCAGTACGACCTCGTCGTCGAGGTCGTGGCGACCGACCGTCGCGAGCTCCTAGAGGTGACGAACCGGATGCGCGCGCTCGACGGGGTCGTCTCCACCGAGACATTCCTCTACCTGCAGATGGTCAAGCAGCTGTACGACTGGGGCACACGAGTTAGGGAGGACGGTTGACGACAACGGCACCTGAGGCGCTGGACCTCCAGCGCGCAGCACGCGACCACCTGTGGCTCCACTTCACGCGGATGGGCGGCTACCAGGACGGCGAGGTGCCGATCATCGTCCGCGGCGACGGCTGCTACCTCGAGGACTCGAAGGGCAAGCGCTACCTCGACGCGCTTGCCGGGCTGTTCTCCGTCAACATCGGCTACGGGTTCGGCGAGGAGGTCGGCGAAGCCGCAGCGGCGCAGATGCGGGAGCTGCCCTTCTACACGAATTGGGGTTACGCCCATCCGCGCGCCATCGAGCTCGCGTCCGAGGTCGCATCGCTAACCCCAGGCGACCTGAACCGGCTCTTCTTCGTTTCCGGCGGTTCCGAGGCGGTCGAGTCGGCGTGGAAGCTGGCGCGCCAGTACTACACCGCCCGCGGCGACGGCCGGCGGTGGAAGGCGGTTTCCCGCCACGTCGCCTACCACGGGACGACGATGGGCGCGCTCTCGATCAACGGCATCCCCGAGATCCGTGCGCCGTTCGAGCCGCTCGTGCCCGAGGTGCTGCACGTCCGCAACACCAATCGCTACCACCGGCCGCCGGACGAGAGCGAGGCGCAGTTCACCTCCTTCCTGCTCGACGACCTCGAGCAGACGATCAACGCGGCAGGCGCGGACACGGTCTGCATGGTGATCATGGAGCCGGTGCAGAACGCAGGCGGCTCATTCACGCCGCCGGAGGGCTATTGGAAAGGCGTGCGAGAAATCTGCGACCGCTACGGGATCCTGCTCTGCGCGGACGAGGTGATCACCGGTTTCGGGCGCGTCGGCGCGTGGTTCGGGTCGGAGCGCTACGACATTCGGCCCGACCTGATGACGATCGCGAAAGGACTGTCCTCGTCCTATGCGGCGATCGGCGCGGTCGTGGCCACGGACCGAGTGATGGAGCCGTTCATGAAGGACACCAACATGTACTCGCACGGCATCACCTTCGGCGGGCATCCTGTCGGGTCGGCGATCGCCTTGAAGAACATCGAGATCATGAAGCGCGAGCGCATCGTGGAGCACGTTGCCGAGACGCAGGACACCTTCCGCCAGACGCTCGAGCAGCTCCTCGACCTGCCGATCGTCGGCGATGTGCGTGGCACCGGCTTCTTCTACGCGGTCGAGCTCGTCAAGGACAAGGACACGCGCGAGTCGTTCAACCACGAGGAGTGCGAGACGCTTCTGCGCGGCTTCCTCTCGCCGAGGCTGTTCGAGCGTGGGCTCATCTGCCGTTCCGACGACCGCGGCGACCCGGTCGTGCAGATCTCGCCGCCGCTCGTCGCCGGCCAGGAGGAGTTCGACCAGATCGTCTCGATTCTCGGCGACGTTCTCGCCGAGGCCTGGACGCG
>DAINSN010000171.1:0-5221 GCA_036741295.1 Gaiellaceae bacterium | reverse complement strand
CGGCCGGAAACGAGCAGCACGCGCGCGAGGAGTTCGACCACATCGGGCTCTGGGACGACTTTGCCGGTGCCCTCGACGCACCACTCGATCGCGTTCCCTCGCCCGAGACTCGCGGATGCGCCGACGCGTGGGCCCGCAGTGACCGGCTCGAGGCGCTGACGGTCCTCTATGCGATCGAGTCGGCGCAGCCGGCGATCGCCGAGACGAAGCTGCGCGGCCTCGTCGAGCACTACGGCTTCGCGGAAGGTCCCGCGACCGAGTACTTCGCCCTCCACGCGAAGCGCGACATCGAACACGCCGCCGAGGCACGCGACGCGCTCCTCGAGGCGAGCCCGCGAGACGAGGACGGCCTCGTAGCAGCGGCCGAAGCGGCCCTGCGCGCGAACTGGGAGCTGCTGGACGGCGTCGACCGCAGCGCGTAGAAGCGCGGTGCATCTTCGTTGTCCGAGTCGACAACTAGAATGGCTTCGTGCTCACCACGAACCAGAAGGGCGCAATCGCCGAGACCGCGATCGTCCATGAGGCGACCAAGCACGGCATAGACGTGTACCGGCCGATCGCAGAGGGCGGCCGGTACGACATGCTGTTCGATCTCGGGTCACAGATCGTCCGCGTTCAATGCAAATGGGCGCCGCGCCATCGGGACGTGCTCGTTGTGCGCTGTTACTCGACGCGCCGTAACGGCTCGGGATTGCTCAGGCGGATCTACGTGCCGGGCGAGATCGACGCTTTCGCAGCCTATTGCCCGGAAACCGCGAAATGCTACTTCCTGCCCTACGCGATGTTTTCGGGTCGAACGCAGGTCAACTTACGACTCGGGCCATCCCAGGAACAACCAGCGGATCGGCGTGAACTGGGCTTCCGATTTCGAGTTCGCGGCTAGACTGCGCGCACGCTCCACGGGGCCATAGCTCAGTTGGGAGAGCGCTGCCATGGCATGGCAGAGGTCGCCGGTTCGAGCCCGGCTGGCTCCATTCCACGAGATCACCGGGTCAGGCGCTCGGAGTCGCCGTCTTAGCGAGCAGGCCGTCCGTTTCGTCGACGAGCAGGCGAGCGCCGAGCTGTTCGAAGATCGCGCGTGCTTCTTCGAGCGGCCGTACGGCGTCTTCGACTCGTTCGCATGCGAGTCGGCATCGGGCAAGGCCGAGGAGCGCGTATGCGTGCTCGACGACGCAGCCGTACTCCTCGAAGCCTTTCCGCGCTTCGTCGTAGAGAGGCTCCGCTACGGCGTGCTCGCCGCGGGCTTCCGCGAGGATCGCCTGGGCGCCGGCGACGAAGCGATGGAGCGGGCGCTCGAGGCCGTTCGCGTCGCCGAGCAGCCGCTGCAGAGGTCCCAGGTCCCCGGCGGCAGAGCAGACACGTCCGATCGACGGCAGATATCCGAGCACGTCCTCGAGGCCCAAGCTCGTTGCCAGGTTCTCGAGCTCCACGACAGAGGCAACGGCCAGCTCTGATTCGCCGCGCGCCGTCGCAACGGCCGCCGCGGCGATGGGTGCGCTGGGGTTGATGAGCGTCTCGCCGTCGCGTGACCGATCCAGGAGCTCGTCGAGAGCAGCGACCGCCGCCGCGAGCTCTCCGCGCGCGACGAGAATCTGGACTGCGAAGGGCGGCGCGAAGGTGCCGATCGAGCTTTCGCCTCCAACGGCTTCCCAGGCGCGGATCTCCCCGGTGATGCGAAGTACGTCGTCCCACCGGCCCAGGTCGTAGAGCGGCTCAGCGAGGTTTCCCTGGTACCACCTGGCCGGCCGTTCGAGGCCGCGTCGGCCGGCAAGCTCGGCCGCGGTCCGCAACGCGTCGGCGGCCGCCGCAGGGCCTGCGCCGAGCCAGAGCTCTCGGTAGGCGAGGATGTTCAAGGTGCTCGTCACTGCCCACGTTCCGTAGCCGCGCTTCGGGTCGAGCGCCTCGCGTGCGAGCTCACGTAGCTCCTCGACACTCACAATCAGCGCGCGGGTGCGCAGGGCCCAGTCGTCGAGTCCGAATCGCTCGAGGAGGGGCAGGCCCTGCTCGGCCCAGGCTTCTGCCTCGCGAACACGGCCGGTGTTGTTCACTTCCTGCGCGAGCCTCGCGTAGACAAGGGCAAGCTCGGGTCCGGGTGGCTGCTCACTGAGCAGCCGGTAGGCCTCCTCGGCGAGGGCCACGCTCTCCGGACGGCCGTACATGGCGAAGCTGAGCTGACGCATGGCGTTCGCCGCGGCGGTCACATCGCCCTGCGCTCGCAGCCCCTCGATCGCCTCCTCGAGCTCGCCTCTGACCTGGTCGAAGCTCCGCCCGGCGGTCGTGCCGGCGTCCGCGGCGGCAGCCAGGAGCTTCGGGCGGCGCGGATCGTCGTGCTCGAGGAGCGTGAGCGCTCGGCGGTAGTACTGCTCGCCCCGAGAGGAATCGAGGCGAATCGCACGGTCGCCGGCGAGCGTGCCGAAGCGCACGGCGGCATCGACGAGGGTCTCCGCCTGATTCGTTTCCCCCGCCGAGCGGGCGAGCTCGAGTGCAGTCGCGTAATGGCTCGCAAGGAACTCGGCGTGGTCGGTGCTCCGCTCGCCTGCGATCCGCTCGATCCATTGCGCGGCCGACACGTGCTTCCGCGCGCGCGCCGCGCGTGGGATCTGGGCGTAGGCAACGTCGCGGACGAGCACGTGCCAGAAGATGTACTCGACGTCGTCCTCGATCGAGGAATGCCGGACACGGCGGACGAGCTCTTTCCGCGTGAGCTCGTGCAGGCCCGCGAGCACCGACTCCTTCGAGACGCGGGCCATCGACGCCAGGGCGCCCGCCCAGAAGACCTTGCCCACGACAGCCGCGTCATGCACGAGCGCCTTGCGGTCGGGGCGCAGCGTGTCGAGACGCGCGGCGATGACTCCCTGGATCCCTTCCGGCACCGGGATCTCGACCGTGTCGCCGTCGCGGGTCAGCAAGCCGCGGTCGTCGAGCATGCGCACGAACTCCTCCGCGTAGAGCGGATTGCCTCCCGCACGCTCGAGCAGTGTCGCTTGAGTTGCGTCCGGCAGCACGGTGCTTGCCAGCAGCTCGGAGACGAGGCGGGCCGTGTCCTCATCCTTGAGCGGCGCGAGCGAGATCGTGGTGGAGTTCCGCTTGCCGCCCGCCCAGTCGGGCGCACGCTCGTAGAGCTCGGGGCGTGCCGTGGCGACGACCAAGAGAGGAACGTCCGCGCCCCATTCGACGAGATGGTCGAGAAAGGCGACGAGCGCCGCGTCAGCCCAGTGGAGATCCTCGACGACGAGCACGAGCGGGTTCTGTGCGGCGACCGCCTCGAGGTAGGTGCGCCAAGCGGCGAACGCTTCTTCCTGTCCTGCCGCCTGGTCGGTGCTCCCCGCGCCCACAAGCGGCGCGAGCCGGGTCTTGAGCCAGTTGCGGTCGTCCTCCTCGACGACCAGGTCGATCGCCGCGGAGAGCTTCGCTTCGGCGGTTCCGGGCGTGTCGGACTCGAGGATGCCGGCCTGTTCCTTGACGATCTGACCGAGCGCCCAGAACGTGATGCCGTCGCCGTAGGCCAGGCACCGGCCCTGGTGCCAGGCGACCGATTCGTCACCTCCCTCGACGAGTGCACGGAACTCGCCGACGAGCCGCGTCTTTCCGATCCCCGGTTCCCCGATGACCGTGACGAGCTGGATCGCGGACTCGTGCAGCGAACGGGACAGGCTCTGCTCGAGGATGAGGAGATCGTCTTCCCGCCCGACGAACGGCGTCGTCGGCCGCTCGACGTCCGCTTCCTGCGCGCGGCGCGGGCTCTTTGCCAGCCAGACCGGAAGGGGCTCCGACTTGCCCTTGACGGCGACCGGGTCGAGCCGCTCGTAGACGATTGCGTTTCTCGTCGCCCGATACGTCGCCTCGCCGACGAGAACCGCGCCACGCGGCGCGGCTTGCTGTAGCCGTGCAGCCGTGTTGACGACGTCGCCGACCGCGAGCGGCTCACCTTCGGCTGCCTGGGCACCCAGGCGAACCAACGTCTCTCCGGTCGAGACGCCGATCCTGACTTCGAGATCCTCGCCGAGCTCCGCGATCCAGTCGCAGATCGCAAACGCCGCCCGGACGGCGCGCTCAGCGTCGTCCTCGTGGGCGACGGGCGCGCCGAACAACGCCAACACGGCGTCACCGACGAACTTCTCGACGGTGCCTCCGTGTCGCTCGAGCTCGGCGCGCAAGCGCACGTGGTAGCGCGTGAGCAGAGCGCTTACGTCCTCGGGGTCGAGTTGCTCTGCGCGCGACGTGAATCCGACCAGGTCGCAGAAGAGCACGGTCACGATCTTGCGCTCCTCACGTGCCTCTTCCGCGGCGGGCGCCTCTCCTCTGGCTGGAGGCGCCGCGAGTGCCGGATCCTGGTTGAGCACCTGCTTGTGGAGCTCCTGCAGCTCGGGGCCAGGCTCGATCCCGAGCTCCTCGACCAGGAATCGTCGTGTCTCCTGGTAGAGCGACAGCGCTTCCGCCTGTCTCCCGCAGCGGTACAGCGCGAGCATCAGCTGCGCTCGCGGACGTTCTCGAAGCGGATGCTCACGCACGATCGCCTCGAGGTCCGAAACGACCTCGGCGTGCCGGCCGGCCGCGAGAGCCTGTTCGACTTCCTTTTCGCGCACGGCTGCGCGTAGTTCTTCGAGGCGTGCGATCTCGCTCTGCGCCCACGGCTCGGACTGGAACTCGGCGAGCGCGGGGCCTCTCCAAAGTGCGAGCGCCTCGTGCAAGCGCTCGTCGCCGTCCGTAGACAACGCTTCGAAGCGAGCGGCGTCGAGCTCATCGGGCGCGAGCCTGAGCGCGTAACCCGGCGAACGCGTAGCGATTCGGTCCTGACCCAGCAGCTTCCTCAGCTGCGAGACGTGGACTTGAAGCGCAGCTTGCGCGGTATCCGGCGGCCGGTCGCCCCAGAGCGCGTCGATCAGCCGCTCGCTCGACACGACCTCGTTCGCGTGCAGGAGCAGCGCTACGAGCAGGCTCCGCTGCTTTTGCCCCGCAAGCGGGAGCGGCCGACCGTCTTCGACCACCTCCAGCGGCCCAAGAATCCTGAACTCCACCTAGCTCCCCCGAAGGGCAGAGGCATGGAGATCCTGTTGGAACGCTTGCGCCGCGCGCCCCGCAACGAAATTGCCCTTCTGCTCGAAGACGCCCAGAGCCTGCTGTACGGCTGCCTCAGCTTCGTCGAGCTTGCCGCTCAGCCGCAGGACCTCCGCCAGATCCATCAACGCCTTTCCGTAGCTGTTGAGGTTGTCGCTCTGCC
>DAINSN010000170.1:0-5263 GCA_036741295.1 Gaiellaceae bacterium | reverse complement strand
GCGGTCGCGGCGGCTTCGGCCGGGCTGAGCCGGATGACCTGCTCGCAGCCGTGGAGTGTGACCGGATCGTGCTCGATCACGTAGGCCACGTCGAGCCCGGGCCCGCAGTCCATCACGTCCCTCTGGTTGTCGTTGGCGAGGGCGTGGAGAACGTCGTTGCCCTGGCCGCCGTACTGAACATCGGCGCCCGCGCCGGCCCACAGGACATCGTTGCCCTCTCCCCCGTAGAGGACGTCGTTGCCGGGCCCGCCACGGGCGACGTCGTTGCCGTCCCCGGCATAGACCACGTCGCCGCCGTCATGCGCACGAATCACGTCATTTCCGGCTCGCGCGTAGATCAGGTCGCTGCCGGCGGTGCCGTTCAGCGTGTCCGGCCCTCTCGTGCCGCGAATCACGTCGAGCTGGGCGGCGGATGCCACGCCAGCAACGACGAGCACCAGTGCGCCGATCAGAAGAAGCAGCCTGCCTCTCATCTGGAACCTCCGAATGGAAGGAATCGACGCAACCCTTATCCCTCAACCATGTGTTCGCCCCGTGAAAGAGCAGTAAGCAGACTTTGAATGTTTGCCTTCTTTCTGTGAGCGGGGCGTGGCCGCGGGTGTGTGTCACCGAAAGGGGTAGGCAAATACGCCGAAACGGCGACGGCTACGACGCTGTTCCGAGGCCCTGCGCCGACCGAAATCTAGGACATGCACTCTTTCGGCATCGCCCCGGGCGCGGCCACGGCAAGAGCCGTTCCACGAACGGTTCCGCTCGTGCTCGTCGCGGACGACGACGAAGACATTCTCACGCTTGTCGCGTTGCGTTTCCGCCGCTCCGGGCTCGAGGTCATCCTCGCGCGCGACGGCGAGGAAGCGCTCGAGCTCATCCAGACGCGCGCTCCCGATGCAGCGGTCCTCGACATCGCAATGCCGAAGCTCACGGGCCTCGAGGTTGTCCGCCGGCTTCGAGACGCAGAGGCGACGAAGTCCATTCCGATCGTCCTCCTGACCGCGCGCGCCGCCGACAAGGACGTCGAGCTCGGCCTGGACGCGGGCGCCGACGAGTACATCACCAAGCCGTTCAGTCCGCAGGATCTCTACGCCTGCGTTCAATCCGTTCTCGGCGCGGTATGAGCACGACATCCCGGGGCAGCCGCCGTACGACTGAAGTCGCGCGGGCGCTCGCCGAGGAGCACGGGCTCCCGTTCATCGCGCTCGTTGAGGACGAGCTGGACGACAACGCATTCTTCTCGCTGCCGGAGAGGCTGGTCCGGCGAGGCACACTGCTCCCTTACGGCATCGACGACGGGCGCCTACAGGTGGCCGTCGCCGATCCGTCGGACGTGGCCCTCATCGACGAGCTGCGGCTCGTCGCGACCATGCCCGTGGACTTGGCGGTCGCACCGGCTGCGGACATCGCGCGGCTGTGCGCCGAAGGCCCCCAGACCAAACGCGCGGCGCGGCCCGCCGGTGACGAGAGTACTGCGTCCGTCCGCGCCCTCGACGGCGTCATCGCCGACGCGATCGAGCGACACGCTAGCGACGTCCACCTCCTGCCGGTTCAGGACGGCCTCGAGGTCCGCTTCCGGATCGACGGAATCGTTTCGAAGCATTCCGTCCTCGAGCCCGAGATCGGAACCGCTGTGATCTCACGGCTCAAGGTGATCTCGAGCCTCGACATCGCCGAGCACCGCGCAGGGCAGGACGGCCGCTTTGCGACGGTCGCGACCGGAGGCCAGGAGGTCGACGTACGCGTCGCAACCCTGCCGACGATCATCGGCGAGGGTGCAGTCCTTCGCTTGCTCAAGAGGTCTCGCCGCCCGCCCTCTCTGACCGAGATCGGCATGTCGTACGAAATGCAGATGGACCTCGAGCGGTTCACCGGCCAAATGGGCGGCGCGCTCGTCGTGGCCGGTCCGACCGGGTCGGGCAAGTCGACGACGCTCTACGCGACGCTCGCGGATCTCACGCGACCGGAGGTGAACATCATCACGATCGAGGATCCCGTCGAGTACCGGCTGCCGAACGTCTACCAGCTGCAGGTCAACCGCCGCGCCGAGTTCACGTTCGCTCGCGCGCTCCGCACGATCCTGCGCGCCGATCCCGACATCGTCATGGTCGGCGAGATCCGTGACCGCGAGACCGCGACGATCTCGATCGAGGCAGCGCTCACGGGGCGCCTCCTGCTCACGACCTTGCATGCGAAGGATGCCCCTAGCGCCATCATGCGATTGATCGACCTCGGCGTCGAGCCGTTCCTGCTCGGATCGGCTCTCGGCGCCGTCATCGCGCAGCGGCTAGCGCGCCGCCTGTGCACACACTGCCGCGAAGAATATGAGACTTCTCCGGAAGAGCTCGTCGCCGCCGGCTGGGAAAACGGTCCTGCAAAACTCTGGCGGCCTCAAGGCTGTGACCAGTGCGACCGCGGCTACGACGGCCGGATCGGGCTCTATGAGCTCTTGCCGGTCACCGGCCCCTTGATGGAGGCCATTCTCCGACGCGGCTCGTTCGACGATGTCGTGCAGGCTGCCGACACGACAGGGCGAACGACGATGTGGTCTGACGGTCTGCAAAAAGCCGCGGCAGGCGAGGTCTCGCTCGACGAGCTGCGCCGCGTGCTCACGTGACCGCTCCTCTGAGGTTCGGCCCGCTCGCACGGATCAAAGCCGTCGACCTCGTCCTCCTTTTCGCAGTCGTCTCGATCGGTCTCACCGCTTGCTTCCTGACGTGGCACCTCAACCAACAGCTGCCCCGGGAACGGCACACGCGAGAAGCGCTCGAGCGCATCCGCGTGGATGCAGCTCAGCTCCAGGCTCTGGAGTGGCGCCTCATCCCACCAGGCAAGGTCGAGGCGCGCGACACCCTCACGACCGCGTTGATCCTCGACGACATGGCGACGCAGGGGAAGGCGGTTGCCGACCTTCATAGCTCGGACGGATCCGTAATCGCGGTTCAGGCGCTGATTACCAACTTCCGAAAGCTCATGCTTCCGCTCGCCGCCCACGACCTGAAGCGGACAATCCAGGCCTATCGCACACGTTACTTGCCTGCCAGAATCGCACTGCAACACGAGGTCGTTGCATCCGACCGCGCGGCTGAGCGAAGGCTCCGACGCGCCGAAAAGGAAGTCAAGATCGGCATGATCGTTTCGGTCTTCGCAGCCGTCCTGCTGATCATGATGCTCGCCCTGCGCGTCAGGCGCATCCGCGCGCGGGAGATCCGCGGGGTTCGGAAGGCCGATAGCGAGCTGTCCGAGAGCAACGAGCTTCTGCTGGACTCTCAGCGGCGAGTGCGATCGGCCGAGCGGCTCTACCGTCAGCTGGTCGAACGGCTGCCGGGAGTGACATACATCAGCAGTCCGAGCGCCGTCGGGCCGACGTACATCAGCCCACAAGCCCTCCAGTTGTTGGGCCAGCCGGCGGACGAGTTCGTCACACACCCTGAGACGGCCATGCAGGTCATTCATCCCGACGACCGTGAAGGCGTCGAGGCGAACATGCAAGTCCTTCGGCGCGACGGCGGCAAATACGTGCAGGAGTTCCGGGTCGTGCATCCCGACGGACGGGTCGTGTGGATCGGAGATGATGCGACCGTCGTCGCCGGCAACGACGAGAAGCCGCTCCACGTTCAGGGCTATCTACGAGACATCACGCCGCTCAAGGACGCCGAGGCGAAGCAGCAGGCGGCTCTCGAGCGGGAACAGGCGGCAAACGAGAAGCTCCGCGAGCTCGGCGCGATGAAGGACGACTTCGTCGCGCTCGTGTCGCACGAGCTGCGCACGCCACTGACGTCGATTCGCGGCTACCTGGAGCTCGTGCTCGACGGTCAGGCCTCCGGCTTGACCAAGGAAAACGGGGAATTCCTCAGCATTGTCGACCGCAATGCCGCGCGGCTCGAACGGCTCGTCGACGACCTTCTTTTCATGGCCCGGCTCGGATCCGGGAAGCTCGAGCTCTCCCTCCAGGACACCGACCTTGCAGCCTTGGCACGCGAGTCGGTCTCCGCGGCCACACCTCGAGCCTCGGCACAGGCCGTCGAGCTCGACTGCACGCTCGAGGAGGTCCCGGCTGTCCGTGGAGATCCCGGGCGGCTCGGACAGCTGTTGGACAACCTGATTTCGAACGCCGTGAAGTTCACCCCGGACGGCGGCCATGTCGACGTGCGTGTGTTCCCGCAGAACGGCGACGTGGCAATCGAAATCTCTGACACCGGGATCGGAATCTCCGCCACGGAGCAGACGCAGCTCTTCCAGAAGTTCTTTCGCACCTCCGCAGCGGGCGAGCGCGCCATTCAAGGCACCGGTCTCGGGCTGTCGATCAGCAAGGCGATCGTCGAAGCGCATGCGGGCCGGATCGAGCTCGAGAGCGAAGAAAACATCGGAACCACCATCCGCGTCCTTCTCCCCGTTGCAGAAAACGCGGAGGGCGTATGAGCGAGTCGGGTCGCATCAGAGGTCCTCACCTCATCGCACGGATTGCGGTGGCAAGCGTTCTTGCCGTCACACTCATCGCGACGGTACTCGCGTTGACGGTCCGGAGCTACCGAAGTGCCATCGCTGCACACGAGGCTGCCGCGAATTCGATCAGCGAGCGGTCCAATTCACACGCCGGGGAGACGTACTTGGCCCGCGAGCGCGAGGCCATGAACGAATATCTGCTGAACCCGCGTCAGACGGTGCAGGCCGAGATCAAGGCGCACGCTGCGGGGTTCCGGAGCAGCATGTCGAAGGTCGGGGTCGGCGAGCCTTTGGATACGTGGTTTGTGCAAAGTGCTATTGCCGCGAACGAGGAGTACGTTACGTTTTTCGTGATGAGTACCCGTACGACGGTCAAAAGGGTCCAAGCCCTCCGACGCCTCGAACTGAACCTGGACACCGCCGAGAGTGATGTCCTGTTGCCGCTCCGAAATCTCCAGGCTGCCAACAGGGCTCACACTCGAAAGATCGCGCAGAGCTCGGGCACTTCCAGCCACCGTGCGCTTCTGTTTGCGATCTTCGCCGGAGCACTGGCGGTCGCGGGCGGACTCGCCTTCGCGCTCTACGCGGTGCGGCTGGTGAGGAACATCGGGTCTCGCAACGACCGGCTTCACGAGCTGGACCGGATGAAGGACGACTTCGTTGCTTCCGTGTCACACGAGCTGCGCACGCCGCTGACCTCGATCCGGGGCTATCTGGAGCTCCTCCGCGACGGGGAAGCGGGCGAGCTCACCGACGAGCAGCATCAATTCGTTTCGATCGTCGAGCGGAACTCCGATCGTCTGCTCCGCCTGGTCGGCGATCTGCT
>DAINSN010000169.1:0-5271 GCA_036741295.1 Gaiellaceae bacterium | reverse complement strand
CGGCGTGGCACTGCGGCCGCTCACGATGAATCGCGACTCCCGGGGCTCCTTTACGGAGGTCTTTCGCGACGAGTGGAACATCGGCCTTTCGCCGGTGCAGTGGAACGCCGTCAGCTCCGAAGCGGGGACTCTGCGTGGCGTGCACTTGCACATTCGGCACGATGACTATCTGACCACGCTCAGGGGTCGGGCTTGCGTCGGCTTGCGAGATTTGCGCCGCGGCTCTGCGACCGAAGGGTTGAGCGTGCTCATCGAGCTCACCGACGATCCGTTGACTGCCCTTTTGATTCCACACGGTGTTGCGCACGGCTTTTACTTTCCCGAGCCGTCATTGCACCTGTATGGGGTGACGAAGTACTGGGACGTCGATGACGAGCTGGCCTGCCACTGGGCCGATCCGGAGCTCGGGATTCCCTGGCCGGCCGAGCCGACCATCGTGTCCGAGCGTGACGCTACGGCTCCGTCGCTCGGGCAGCTCCTCGACGAGCTAGAGCCTTCGCAGCCGCTCCTAGCGCCGGCGCCCTTAGTAGCCAGCTCCTGACGCGCCAGGTTCGCGTGTTCATCACGGTGCCGGCTGCGGCTTCGGCAGCAGCTGCCTGACGCAGGACGAGGTCGAGCACTTCGGCGCGAAAGTCGTGGCGCCAGTCGGGATCGGCGACGCGCGGTAGCCAGGGCTCCAGTTCCGCGGCGCGAGCCTCCGGCGTCCAGCTGCGCCGCTGGAAGCTGGGGAAGTGGAGAACGGTCGGCCGCATGCTGCTGTGGGAGCGCAGGCCGGGCAGCCTCAGCACCTTGCACCACATGAAGAGGTCCGTCGGGGACGAAAGGGGGGCCGGAGCCCAGCCCTCCGGGAGCCGGCGGTACAGGTCCAGTGTGTGCGCGGCGCACGAAAGCGGGACGAAGTTCGCCGCGCCGGCGAACATGCGCTCGCGAAACCAGGGCTCGGCGAGATCCGAGGGCCAGATCAGTGGTCGGCCGCCGGGTTCGAAGTGCACGGCCTGAGCGCCCACGAAATCAGCGCCGCCCGCGAGCTCCTCTTGCATCGTCTCGATGTGCTCGGGGAGCCAGAGATCGTCGTCGGAGAGGTAGCAGACGATCTCACCGCGCGCCTGCGCAAGCGCCTCGTGCCGGTAGAGCTCGCCGTGCCGCTGGCCCTTGGGATGGTCGAAGAAACGCACGCGCTCGTCGGTCCGTGAGAGCTCGCCGACGATCTCGCGCGTTACGTCCGGGGCGCCGTCCCCGATCACGAACACCTCGATGTCCTCGACCGTCTGGATGAGCACGCTTCCGAGCGATGAATGCAGCGTCGGCCCGTGATCGTGCGTGGGCACGATCACCGTTGCGACGACGCTCATGCGACCGGTTCGAGCGACGCGAGCTCGCGGAGCCGTTCGATTGCGGCGACGTCGGCGACGGCCTCCTCGGCGTTGCTCTTCGGCGGTGGTCCACCGCCGAGGTGCTCGAGGAACGCCCTGAGCTCGCGCACCAACGGAAACTCGGTCGAGATCGGCCGCTTCTCCTCTTCGCGTGTGCCCTCGTTCGGCTCACCGCGAGTGACGAGGATGTGGTCGGCATATGGGTCGTACAGCACGGCGACGCCGTCTCGGCAGACAAGCCTGATCTCACGCCTCTGGACGGGATGGGCCGTCGACGACTCGAGCGCGAACCAGGGCTCGTCTCCGAGCAGGCCGACGATGCCCGCCCACTTTCCGCCGACGATCTCCGCTACGGCACTTCGAGGCTCGGGGATCTCGCCGAGGATCTCGAGCGCGATCGACAGATCGTGCGGGACGAGGATCCAGACTCCGTCGACGTCGGGGTGGGGATTGCCCCACCCGACGCGCACGGTTCGGAGGCCGACCACCGGCCCGAGCTCGCCCGAGCGTGCGATCTCACCGAGCAGCTCGATCCCCGGGTGGTATCGCCACTTGTGCATGACGAAGAGCCGATCTGGCGCGAGCTCCGCCAAGTGCCTCGCGGCGGCCGCGTCGCAGGTGAGCGGCTTCTCGACGTAGATCGGCACTCCGTACGGGATCAGCTGCTCCGTGACTTCGGCGTGCGTCACGGTGGGTGTGACGACGACGAGCCCTTGGAGGTCGTCCGGCAGGTCGTCGATCGCGCCGACGACACGTACCGCACCTGCATCGAGCGCGGCGCGCCGCTTCGTCTCGTCGCGCGCGACGACCGTGACGGAAGCCCCGAGCGCGATGAGATCCCGGACGATGTTTCGGCCCCAGTTTCCGTAGCCGACGACGCCTACCGCACTCGCTGCCACCGCGCGAGCATAGTGCGTGTTTCGTCCCCGGGGCGCCCCTTTTTTCGGCCCCCGAAAGGGGTAGAGCTTTCTTGACATGAGTTTGGATATCTCCCACGATCCGACTTACCGAGGGGGTCTCGGCAGGGCTCTGACACTGATGGAACGGATTGGGAGGAAAGTTGAGTAGGACTCTGCGGCTCGCGGTCACGCTTCTTTGCATCACCTTGCTTGCGGTCGCCCCGGCGAGTGCGGGAGACGGCTCCTCCAATGGCGGCCTGATCGGCGGCGCGGCGAATGAGACGGCCACCAAGTGGTTTGTCGAGCTTGCAAGCCCCCCCGCGGTGAAGGGCACGAGCAAGGCGGCGCTCAAGGCAGAGCGCGACGCTTTCAAGGCCAATGCGGCTGCCGACGGCGTCAAGCTCACCGAGCGCTACGCGTACGACTCCCTCTGGAACGGCGTCTCCGTCTCAATCGCGCCCTCGCAGGTCGCCACTCTCCGCTCGGTTCAGGGCGTGAAGGCCGTCTATCCGGTGGAGACGCTGTCATTGCCCGATCTCGTCTCGGAGAACGGCGGCGGCTCCGACATCGATTTGAAGAACGCGGTCGGCCTCACCGGCGCGGACATCGCACAGAACGAACTCGGGCTCGACGGTTCGGGCGTGACGATCGCGATCATGGACAGCGGTCTCGACTACACGCTCCCTGAATTCGGCGGCTGCTTCGGACCGGGCTGCAAGGTGCGCGGCGGATTCGACCTGGTCGGGAACGCCTATAACGCGACGCCAGGTCCGGCGTTCGACCCGGTCCCGCAACCGGATGCCGATCCTCTTCCCTGCGATCCGAACGTCGCGGACCGCGCGGAGGTCCTCGGCGCCGGAACTTCGGACGCCGCCCACGGCACTCACGTCGCGGGCATCGCCGCGGCCGACGGCCGGGGTCACACGGACGACGGTCAGGTCGTGGGTGTCGCTCCCGGTGCTCAGCTGCTCGCCTACAAAGTCTTCGGCTGCAACGGCGGCACGGACAGCGACGTGATGGTGCATGCGATGGAGCTCGCGCTCGCCGATCATGCGGACGTCCTCAACATGAGCATCGGTGCAGCCTTCACCAACTGGCCGCAGTACCCGACGGCCGTTGCGGCCGACAACCTCTCCGCCGCCGGCGTGACCGTCGTCGCCTCGATCGGGAACAGCGGCGTCAACGGAGGCCAGCTCTGGTCGGCCGGAGCCCCCGGCGTCGGACGCAACGTCATCGGTGTGGCTTCGTTCGACAACCGGAAGGCGACCCTGCCGGCTTTCCAGGTCGGCGCGACGAAGTACACCTATAACCGCGCAGCCGGCTCCCTTGCGACCGTGCCTCAGTCGGGCAGCGCCGAGCTCGTCGCGACCGGGACACCCGCGACCGCCAACGACGGCTGCGTCACGCCGCTGTCGACAGCGCTGGCAGGGAAGATCGCGCTCATCCGCAGAGGAGCCTGCGGGTTCTACAACAAGGCGATCAACGCGCAGCACGCCGGTGCAATAGGCGTCGTGCTCTACAACAACGCCGCCGGAGCGCTCAGCCCGACCGTTGCCCCGACCCCGGCTGGTGCGGAGCCCGTCACGATTCCGGTTGCGGCGATCACCGCGGCCCAAGGGGCCTCGATCTTCAGCGGCCTCGCGGCCAATCACACGCTCACCTGGACGGACGAGGTTCTCGAGACGCCGCTTGCGACGGCCGGCCTCATCTCGGACTTCAGCTCGTTCGGCACCGATGCCGAGCTCGGCCTCAAGCCGGACCTCGGCGGGCCCGGCGGCCAGATCTACTCGACGTGGCCGCACCAGCAGTTCGGCGGCCACAACACGATCAGCGGGACGTCGATGGCTTCGCCGCACGTCGCCGGACTGGCGGCGTTGATCCTGCAGGCGAAGAACAAGAGCATCGGTCCCGGCATGGTGCGGACGCTGCTCATGAACACCGCGTTGCCCAAGGGGCTGAACGTCGGGCCTGGGGCGGGGCTCGAGCCGACCTGGCGGCAAGGCGCCGGCCTCGCACAGATCGTGAACGCCGTCACCACGCCTGCCTGGGTGAGCCCGTCGAAGATCTCCCTCGGTGAGGGAACCGGCGGAGCTGCTCAGCTCACGATCACCAACGGCGGGACCGACCCGGTTACCTATGACCTCTCCGAGGTCACGACGGTCGGCACCGGACCGTCCGCGATGGTCTATCCGTTCAACTTCTCGTACCTCCTCGGGGCCAACACGGCGACGTTCGACTCGCCGAGCGTCACGGTCCCGGCGGGCGGAAGCGCAGCGGTCAACGTGAACATCCAGGCGGGTGCCTGGCGCGACAAGAGCCTCTATGGCGGCTATGTCGTCCTAACCCCGCGGGGCGGCGGCGTGACGCTCCGCGTCCCGTACGTCGGGTTCTTCGGCGACTACCAGTCGCTGCCCGTCCTGACCGCAGCCAACTGCGGCTTGCCGGCGGTGTTCAAGGTTCAGGCCGGATCTGCAGATGCCTGTCTGGGAGCCGGGATCTCGCGTCTCGGCGCGGCCGGCGGGACGTTCACGCTGCGCGGAAGTGACTTCCCGATCCTGCTCTTCCACCTGAACCATCAGGTGCGGACGCTGAACATCCAGGTCTTCAAGGCGGACGGCTCGGCCGTTCACCCGGTGTTCAACTACGTCACGCAGCAGGAGTTCCTCGGCCGCAACTCGGCCGCGACAACCTTCTTCGAGTTCGACTGGGACGGCACCCGCTCGCAGGACAACGGCGGCGGCAACGGCGACCATCGCAAGGTCGTCCCGAACGGGCGCTACATCCTCAAGCTGAGTGTCCTCAAGGCGCTCGGCAATGCGAGCAACTCGGGCGACTGGGAGACCTTCACCACTTCGCCGATCACCCTGGCCCGCCCCTAGCGCCCAAAGAGGTGCGGCAAGAAAAAGGGCCCCGCTCGCGCGGGGCCCTTTTCGTTCTGCTGAGCTTCCAGCTACCGCGTCTTGCGGCGGGTCGTGCGCCGGCGCGTGCCGGTCTTGCGC
>DAINSN010000168.1:1096-5274 GCA_036741295.1 Gaiellaceae bacterium | reverse complement strand
GGCGAGACGGGAATCCGGCTGGTGTTACAGAGGCTCGCACCTTCGCCGGCCAATCTCGAGCGGCTGTCGGAGCTGATCGCGGCGAACGAGCGAGACGAACGGTGCGAATTGATGTGGGGCAGTCCCGGCACGATTCTCGCGGGTCGCGAGCTCGGGCTCGACGTGACGGCGAGCGTCGAGTGGTTGCACGGCCGACGTGACGCGGAAGGCCTGTGGACGCAGCAACTGTCCGGGCAACGCAGGCGCTATCTCGGTCCGGCACACGGGTTCGCAGGGTGTGTGCTTGCGCTCGGCGATGTCGCCGCCGTCTCGGAGACGCTCGAGCGCTTTGCCGTCGAGGAGGACGGGCTCGTCAACTGGCCGCCAGTCGCGGGCAGGCGACTCGACGCAAACGGCGACGGCCAGATCCGCACGCAGTGGTGCCATGGCGCGCCGGGGATGGTCGCGACGCTCGCCCACATCCTCGACGAGGAGCTTGCGGTCGCCGGCGGCGAGCTGGCGTGGCGTGCTGGGCCGCTGCGAAAGGGCGCAAACCTCTGCCACGGCACAGCGGGGAACGGATACGCGTTCCTGGCGCTGCTCGAGCGCACGGGAGACGAACGGTGGCTCGCGCGAGCGCGGACGTTCGCGATGCACGCTTCAGGTCAGGTAGCGCACAGCCGGGCGGACTACGGGCGCGGCCGCTACGCCCTGTGGACGGGCGACCTCGGCACAGCCCTCTACCTCGCCGACTGCACCGACGGTGGAGGGAAGCTACCCCTCCCATAGGACGATCATCCGTCGCGTGGGCCAGTGTTCAGGAATGTCCCCTGAGACTTGCTGGGCGGCGGTCGGGTCTTAAACGGCGGGGTCGGACTCCCTCACGCAGTCATCGATCGCGAAGCTGTCGGCTCTGCACCCAGTTGCTGCTGAAGGGCGGGCCAATCGAGGTACGTGTCCTTCCGCGCAATGCGGCCTTCTTGCACAACGATAACGTCGACTCCGTCGCACGCGAACCGCTTGCCCTCTGTGCTTCCGCTCATCTGATACTCGCTGACGAAGTGTCCGTCGCCGATGTAGACCCTGCTCTTCTCGAAGCGAATGTCGGGCCACTGGGCGAACGTGGCCGCGAATGACTCGCGCGTCGCAGCGACTCCCATCGTAGGCTCACTGCCCCCGTGAAGGTGGAACACGGTGTCGTCAGTGTGCATCGCGATGATGGCGTCCAGATCGTGCGCGGCCCATGCGGCGCCGTAGCGAGCAGCCACCTCTTGGGTTTCGATGTTCATGAGCTTCCTTTCTACTCGGCGTTCCTGAGGGACCCTATTTGAGCCCGAGTCGGTCAGCGCACCCAGAGTTGGTCGAGCAGGACACCCCATTCTGGGTTGTACTGGTAGTTGGCGGTGCGTTGGGAGAGGAGAGTGAGGCTGAGGTTGTTTGCGTAGGGGACGGCGGCGTCCCGGTTGACGATCGCCCGGTCGGCTGCAGCCCAGGCAACTTGGCCGGCGACCGGGTCGTGCTGCTGGATGCGCCCGGCTGCGTCGATCTGATGGTCGAGCGTCGGGTCGCATAGCAATGAGTAGTTCGACGTGTCGGCGGGGTCGCCGGCGATGATGCCGCTGCAGGCGAACAAGGGCCGGATGAAGTCGGCTGCGGAGGTGTAGTCGCGGATCCATCCGGACCAACCGAGCTGTGCACTGCTGTCCGGGTTGCCGACTTCCTCGTAGTACCTGCTGGTGTGGCCGGCGACGATGTGGGTCGTTGCACGGTAGCCCAGCCGGCGGAGGAGACCGGCGAAGTAGGTTGCGACGGCAGCGTGATCGGCAGGCGCCCAGACCTTCACGCGTACGCCGCGGGTGCCGGAGGCCGCGACGAGTCTGCGGGCTCGCCCGAGGTTGGGGCCGGTCCAAGTGCCTGCGGCGGAGGGTCGCAGCCCGTAGGGGCAGTACGGGCGGTAGCCGGGGAAGTCGGGCGGCAGGATCTGGCAGGTCGCTCTCGCGGCGTCTGGGCCGCCGTCGAGCTGGACGAGTTTGGCGCGGTCGACGGCCTCGTTAACCGCTCTGCGCGCATCGAGGTGCTCGAACGGCGGCACCCGTGTGTTCAGAAAGACGTATTCGGTTGAGCCGAGCGAGTCGGCGTGGAGTTGCGAGGCGTAGTGGGTCGCCAGGAGGGTCACGAGGGACGGTCGCAGATCGACCAGGAAGGTTGCGAGATCTGCGGTGCCGTGTTCGACCGCGGTCACCTGTCTCGAAGTGGGCACGTTCGTGGTGGCGATGATGCGGTCGGGGAACCCGTCCGGCGTCGCAGCGGGTGCGAAGACGCGGAAGCGGCGATTGCGGACAAGCACGAACCGGCGTGAAGGGGCGAGGCTCGCGATCCGATAGGGACCGGTCCCCGGCAGCGGTCTCAGCGCGATCTTCATCGGAGTGTCGGCCGGGACGACGAACGCCCACGGGAGCGCCAGGGTGTAGAGGAAGTTCGGGTCTGGCGAGGTGAGGTGGAACGTGACGGTGCCGGAGCGATCGTCGGCAACGATGCCGTACGAGAGGTCGCAGCGGCTGCCGGGGCGGCAGGCCGCGGCGCCGACGATGTGCGTGTAGAGCGGGAACACGTTTACGTGATTCACCCGAAAGGCCCGCTCAAGGGAGGCGCGGACGTCACTAGGCCGCACGACGCGGCCGGTCGAGAAGCGGACGCCGCGGCGCAACCGGAAGACGTAGGTGCGGCCGTCGGCGCTCGGTTCGGGCACCGCCAGCGCAAGGTCGCCGACCAGCGCTCCTCCCGCTGGGCCGCCGACGCGGCGGTAGGCGACGAGCCCGTCGTAGACCAGATCAACGAACTGCCACCCCGACGCCGACCAGACGGCAAGCGGGTCGAGGCAGCCGCAGCCAGAAAAACTGGCGGTCTCCATGCGCAACGTGCCACCGCGGTGGGTGGCCTGCGCGGCGAGCGTCACGACCCAGGCGCTCGACCCGTCGGGGACAACTGCGGCCGGCGTACCGCCTACCACTGAGGTGCGCACGACCCGCGCCGAGTGCGAGTCGATCTGCGCGAGACGGCCGTTGGCCAGCGTTGCCCAGACGACTCCGTCGCCGGCGGCGAGCGAGGTCGGTGAGCCGCTCACGGAGATCGTCGCGTCGACCGAACCGCTCGCTGGGTCGACGCGCGAGACAGTATCGTCCTCCGCGTTCGCGACCCAGACGCGGTCGCCGGCGACGGCCAGCGCGGCCGGGTCGTTGCCGACGCGGACAATCTGGATGATGTGTTGTCCGTCGCGATCGAGCTCCGCGACCGCTCCCGATCCTGCAAGCGCGACCCAGACTGCGTTGGCAGTGGCGGCGACCGCAGTGGGCCCGGGGCCAACCGGCACAGTTCCGACAACACGGAAGGACCGGGTGTCCACGGTCGAGAGGGTGCCGTCGACGCTACTCGCGACCCAGAGCTCGTGCCCGCGCGCCGCGAGGCCGAGTGGCCCGTTGCCGACCCGGACGATGCGCACCGTTTTCCCGGCACGTGGGTCGATCGCAGCGACGCTTCCATCGCCGCCGTTCGCGACCCACACGTCCCCGTCTGCAAGCGCCAACCCTTCCGGGCTGCGCCCTACCGGAATCGTCTCGACAATCCGCCTGTCCGGGTCGATGCGAGAGACGGTGTCGTCGCGCTCGTTACTCGTCCAGAGGAAGCCGTCGCCGCTGGCGGCGTGCGCCGGCGAAGCACCGACAGGAATCCCCACTCCCAGCCGCCCCCTTGGGTCGACGAGCACGGCTGTGTTGGCCGCTGCAAGCGACGGCGAGGCGGTCGAGCCACGCCCGAAGGCCAACCAGAGCGCTGCGGTCGCGGCAGCCACTAGGGCGGCCGCCACGAGCGGACCGCGGCCGCGACGGCTCCGAGGTGCGGACGCTGCTCGATGCGCCGGCGGCCGAGCGAGCGCCGGGTCGTGGCGGAGGATCTGCTGCTCCAGCGCCTTGAGCTCCGGTGTTGGCTCGATCCCTAGGTTGTCGTGCAGTCCCTGTCGCCCTGCCCGGTAGGTCGCGAGCGCGTCTGCCTGGCGCCCGCAACGGTAGAGCGCGAGCATCAACAGCGCGAGGCAATGCTCTCGTAGCGGGTGCTCGCGCGTCAGGCCCTCGAGCTCGGCGACGACGTCACGGTGACGGCCGAGCGCAAGATCCGCCTCGAGGCGCGCTTCCAGCGCCTGCAGC
>DAINSN010000168.1:0-1086 GCA_036741295.1 Gaiellaceae bacterium | reverse complement strand
TCCTCGAGCCGCTCCGCGTCGGGGCGCGCCCATGGCTCGTGGGCGACCTCCCCGAGCGCTGCACCATGCCACAACGCAAGCGCCTCCCGCAGCGCCGCTGCTGCCGCCGCCGCGTCGCCGCGCTCCAGCTCAGCTCGCCCTGCCTCGACGAGCTCTTCGAACCGCGCCGAGTCGAGTGCGTCTCGACCCACAGGGAGTAGATAGCCGCGCGGCCGAGTGACGATCGCATCTTCGCCGAGCGCGCGCCGCAGCTGCGAGACATACGTCTGCAAAGACTTCGCCGCGGTGCGCGGAGCGCGCTCAGTCCAGAGATCGTCGATCAGCCGATCGGTTGAGATGACCTCGTTCGCACGAAGGAGCAGTAGCGCGAGTAGCGCGACCGCCTTGCCTGTTCCCGAGACGAGGATCCGGTCACCGTCGCGCGCCTCGATGGGACCGAGGAGTCGGAACTCCATAGGCAAGTTCTACCGCTTATCGACCGCGTTCGACCAGTTATCGACCGCTCCTTTCTACTGTCCGCACGGTTGCTAGCGAAACGAAGAGAGGAAGGAACATGCATAAAAAAATGGCAGCATTCGCGGCCGCAAGCACCACCGCGCTGCTCGTCGGCTTTGGCGCGATGGCGGCACCGGCCAACGCCCTGGGCGGCTGGCGGAACCTACCGGCGAACGCGAGCTGCATGGCATTCCTCGCCGCCGCCTCTAACCCGAACGCGAGCGGCGACCACATCGCGGCCCTCGCGCAGAGCGGCGATGCGAGCACCGTCGCGCAAGCGAGCCCGAGCGGAACCGGGTTCCCCGGACTGATCTCGTGCGTAGAGCAGGCCCCGTAGGAGGGCAAGGTTCCAGGAACCTCCGCCCTGGCAGCCGAGGCGAGGGTGGCCTCGCCGCCGCCCCCGCCTCACCGCGAACGGAGTGCAGTCACGGTCGTTGGAGCGCTGCTGGGGTACTCGACGGCCGCACGCGACTAGTAGTAGGACCGGTCAGGCGAAGAACCTGACGTCGCGAAGCTCTCATGAGCCAGCGTGCTGTCCCCCGGTTCTGAATCGGTGCCAGCCACAGCGGGGCCATCGATGCCGGCTTGGCC
>DAINSN010000167.1:0-5275 GCA_036741295.1 Gaiellaceae bacterium | reverse complement strand
CGCGAGGTTCCTGATCTTGAGCAGCTTGCTCACGGCCTCCGAGGGCAACGCACCCTTGCCGAGCCAGTCCTTCACCTTGTCCTCGTCGAACTCGATCAGCGAGGGATCGTGCTGCGGGTTGTAGCGCCCGACGATGTCGATGAACTTGCCGTCGCGCGGTGAGCGCGAGTCGGCGACGACGACGCGATAGACCGGATTCTTCTTCGATCCGACTCGCGTCAACCTCATGCGTACGGCCAAACGATTACCTCCTGGATTTCTGTCGCTTCTTGCGTTTGTTGGATTTTGTCGCTTTTCGCTGCCCGGGCTGCGGAGCAGCTGTCGGCGCCTGCCCCGTTAGGGCCCCGAGATCCGGCATCTTGCCCTTGCTCATGCCCTTCATGAGCTTCTCCATCTGCTTGCGCGCGTCCATCAGGCGGTTCACTTCCTCCACCGTCGTGCCCGATCCGTGCGCGATGCGCTGACGCCGCGAGCCGTCGATCACCTTCGGCAGTCCTCGCTCCTGCGGGGTCATCGAGAGGATGATCGCTTCCACTCGGCCGAGCTGCTTCTCGTCGACCTCGTCCATCCCCTCGAGCTGCTTCCCGAGGCCGGGGATCATCTTCAGCACGCCCTGGATCGGACCCATGCGGCGCAGCATCTTGTAGCTCTTGAGGAAGTCGTCGAAGGTGAACTGGCCCTTCATCATCCGGGCCTCCATGTCCTTCTGCTCGTCTTCCTCGACCGCCTCCTCGGCGCGCTCGATGAGGGTCAAGACGTCGCCCATGCCGAGGATGCGCGACGCCATCCGGTCGGGATGGAAGTACTCGAGCTGGTCGAGCTTCTCACCGACTGAGATCAACTTGATCGGACGGCCCGTGACGGCTTTGACGGAGAGCGCCGCACCGCCGCGCGCGTCGCCGTCCAGCTTCGTCAGCACGACGCCGTCGAACGCGATCCGCTCCTGGAATGCCACCGCGACGTTGACAGCCTCCTGTCCCGTCATCGCATCGACCACGAGCAGCACATTCGCCGGCTTTGCTTCATCGCGGACTCGCTCGAGCTCCTGCATCAGCTCCTCGTCCACGTGGAGGCGCCCCGCCGTGTCGAGGATGATCGTGTCGACGCCGTCGTCCGAGAGCTGCCGGATGCCGTCGCGCACCACCGCGACCGGATCGGTGCCTTCGCCGCGATAGACAGGAACGTTGATCTGCTTTCCGAGCTGCTCGAGCTGGTCGATCGCGGCGGGCCGCTGCAGGTCGGCGGCGACGAGACCCGGACTGCGGCCTTCCTTCCGCAGCAGGAGTGCGAGCTTCGCCGCGGCAGTCGTCTTGCCGGATCCCTGCAGACCGGCGAGCAGGATCACCGTCGGCGGCCGGCCGGTGAACGCGAGCTGCGAGCTCCCCGTGCCCATCAGGGCGGTCAGCTCGTCATGGACGGCCTTCACGACCTGCTGGCCCGGCTGAAGACTCTTCAGAACCTCCTGGCCGAGGGCGCGCTCGCGCACCTGGGCGACGAACTGCTTGACGACCTCGAAGTTGACGTCGGCCTCGAGCAGCGCGAGACGGATCTCGCGCATGGCGCGCGAGATCGCCTCTTCGTCGAGCTTTCCGCGCCCTCGAAGGTCGCCGAGAGCGCTCTGGAGCCTGTCTGAGAGGGCGTCGAACAAGGCCGGGAAGTGTACTTGCGGCCTTTCTGGGCCAACCGAGTCCTACACTCAAGACATGGCCGTAAGCCGTAGAACGGTCACCGTCCTCTTCGCAGACGTGGCCGATTCAACTCCGCTCGGTGAGCGGCTCGACCCCGAGACGCTTCGGCAGGTCATGTCGCGGTGGTTCGAGCGGATGTCGGAGGTGCTCGAGCGCCACGGCGGCACGGTGGAGAAGTTCATCGGCGATGCCGTGATGGCCGTCTTCGGCATTCCGGAATTGCACGAGGACGACGCCTTGCGTGCGGTACGGGCGGCCACCGAGCTACGAGCGGCCCTTGCGCAGCTCAATGAGGAGCTCGAGCGCGAGCTCGGCGTGCACATCGGCATCCGGGTCGGCGTCAACACCGGCGAGGTCGTCGCAGGCGACGGCAGCGGCGGGCAGATGCTCGTGACAGGCGACCCCGTCAATGTTGCGAAGCGACTCGAAGAAGCCGCGCGGACCGGCGAGATCCTCGTCGGCGACGAAACGCGCCGCCTCGTCGAGAACGCCGCCTTGGTCGAGCCGCGCGACCAGCTGACCGTGAAGGGAAAGACCGGGCCGGTCGTCGCGTGGAACGTACTCGGTGTGATCGAGGGCGCGCCCGCCTACGCGCGCCGCCTCGATGCGCGGCTCGTCGGTCGCACCGAGGAGCTGCGCACGCTTCGCGACACATTTGCGAGCGCCGTTTCTGCTCGCGCGTGCCGGATCGTCACCGTCTTCGGGCCCGCGGGAATCGGGAAGTCGAGACTCGCCGCCGAGCTTTCCCGCGACGTGCGCGGCGAAGCCCAGACGCTCACGGGCCGCTGTCTCCCGTACGGCGACGGCATCACCTTCTGGCCGCTCGTACAGATCGTCGGCGCGCTCGGCAGCGACGAAGGCATTCGTGAGCTGCTGGCCGCGGTCGAGGACGGCGAGCTCGTCGCAGACCGAGTGCTCAGCGCGGTCGGCCCGACCCGCGCGGCGGCTGCGGGCGGTGAGATGTTCTGGGCCGTGCGGCGGCTGCTCGAGGAGGCCGCTCGCAAGCAACCGCTCGTCGTGATGGTCGAGGACATCCATTGGGCCGCGCCGACGTTTCTCGATCTGCTCGAGTACCTCGCGGGTTGGATCCACGACGCACCTGTGCTGCTCCTCTGTCTTTCGCGTCCCGATCTGCTCGAAGAACGTCAGGGCTGGCTGACCACGCCCAACGCCACAGGAATCGTCCTCGCTCCGCTCACCGATGCCGAGTCGGATGCCCTGCTCGACGAGCTCGCCCTCGAATGGCCACTCGACGAGACGGCGCGACGGCAGATCAAGGAAGCGGCCGAGGGCAACCCGCTCTACGTCGAGCAGATGACGGCGATGCTGGCCGAAGGCGGGCCCGCGGACGCGATCCCGCCGTCGATTCACGCTCTGCTGGCGGCACGGCTCGACCGGCTACCGCCGGGCGAACGCGCCGTCCTGGAGCGAGCGGCGGTCGCGGGCAAGGAGTTTGGCCGCAGCGCCGTCCTCCAGCTCTCGGACGACGCGCAACGCGAGGAGGTCGACGCACGCCTGCTCAGCCTGGCGCGCAAGGACTTGCTCGCGGCCAAGCCCGGGCGTGAGGACGCGTACCGCTTCCGTCACGCCCTGATTCGCGACGCGGCGTACGCGGGGATTCCGAAGGAGTTGCGGGCGCAGCTGCACGAACGCTTCGGCAGCTGGGCCGTCGGCACGAATGCGGGCCGCGCGGGAGAGCTCGATGAGATCGTCGGCTACCACTACGAGCAGGCTTACCGCTACCGGGAGCAGCTCGGACCGCCCGACGAGTCTTCACGGCAGCTTGCGCAACAAGCCGGCGAGCTCCTCGGCGGCGCCGGCCGCCGCGCCTTCGCGCGCGACGACATGCCTGCGGCGCTCTCGCTCCTCGACCGCGCGGTGGCGATGATCACCGACCAGGATCCGGCGCGGCTCGAACTGACGCGCGAGCTCAGCATGGCGCTGTGGTGGGCGGGTGAAGTGGCGAGGGCGGAGCTCCTACTCAACGGGCTGATCGAAGCTGCCGCCGCGGCCGGCGATCGGCAGCAGGAGTGGTCTGGGCTGATCGAGCGCGCGGCGCGCAAGAACGTGTCGGGCGGAGACACCGGCGCGGACGAGCTCCTGGAGGTCTCGCGCGAGGCAATCGTCGTCTTCGAAGAGCTGGGCTACGACGCAGGGCTGGCCCGCGCGTGGCGGCGGATCGCATTCGCACATCAGATGCGGTCGCAGTACGGACCGGCTGAGGCAGCCAGCGAGCAGGCGCTCATCCACGCGCGCAAGGCCGAAGACTCCCACGAGGAGGCGCGCATCGTCGACGGTCTTTGCACGAGCCTGCTCTGGGGCCCGGCAGCCGCGCCGGAGGCAATCGAGCGCTGCGAAGAAATGCTTGCCTGGTCGCGCGGAAGTCGGGTGATGGAGGCGAACATCAGCATCTCGCTCGCGGGCTTGAAAGGCATGCGCGGCGACTTCGAAGAGGCGCGGGCGCTGGCGGCTGGGGCCCGGCAGACCTACCGCGAGCTCGGGCTACGGCTCGCCGTCGCGGGCCTGACGCAGGTCTCCGGCCCGCTCGAGCTGCTCGCCGGCAACCTCGAGGCCGCAGAACAGGAGCTGCGCGAAGGCCTCGAGATCATGGAACCGGTCGGTTCGATCGGCTACCAGGCCGCCCTGCTCGCCAACGTGCTCCTACGCCGAGGTGCGGCGGACGAGGCTGAGAGGCTTGTGTCGATCGCACAGGCCGAGGCGGCGGACGACAACATCGCCGCCCAGGTCATCTGGCGAGGGGTGAAGGCGCGGCTCGACGCGGACCCCCGCCTGGCCGAGGAAGCAGTCGGGGTCGCGGACCTCACCGATGACCTGAACCTGCGTGCCGATGCGCTCGTGAACCTCGCAGAGTCATTGCGCCTGGCTGATGCGCCGGGCCAGGCCACCGACGCGCTGCAACGAGCCGTAGCGCTGTACGAGCAAAAGGGAAATGTCGTCGGCGCCGCCCGAGCGTCGACGATTGCCTCGGAGCAGGTGCGCTAGGCCGCAGGGACCACGGCACGTTATCGTCCAGTCGTTTCCCACTACAGGAGGGACGATGCCAAAGTCCACGGGCAAGGTAGACGTGAAGAAAGTTACCGCCTCGCACTCTCAGGGCTGGGACCAGGCACTCGACCGTGCGCTCGCGGGCGCGAGCAGGCTGAGAGGAAGGGGCGGCACTTTCGACGTGAAGGTCGAGTTCAGCGCGACGATCCGGGTCACGAATCCCGGTCAGATCCAGCGTTACATCGTCACGCTGACGGAGCCGTAAAGGTCAACGCACCCGACGACAAGGAGCTGAGATGGCCAACGTTGCCAAAGTGGTGACGATCATCGGTTCGTCCCCGGAGAGCTTTGCGAAGGCCGCCGACGCGGCGGTTCAGGAAGCGGCGAAGACGCTGCGCGGTATCACGGGCGCGCAGGTCGTCTCGATGAGCGCAGAAGTCGAGGGCGATCACATCAGCGTGTATCGGACGACCGTGAACATCGCGTTCGCGATCGAGCGGAGCTAGTGCCCCTACCAGCAATACATGCCGGCTTCTGGCCCGCGATCACGCGGCGCCAGAGTCCACCCTCGCCCTTAGCAA
>DAINSN010000166.1:0-5275 GCA_036741295.1 Gaiellaceae bacterium | reverse complement strand
GTCGCGGAGAGCATCGCGGTCAGGTGCAAGGTCGCCGTCTTCCAGAGCGGCGTCCCCCACGTGATCGTGAGCCAGTCGAGCAGGCCGGTGAGTGCTGTCGGGACGGTCACGATCAGCCCGAAGATCAGCGCGATCCACCAGCCGTACGCCCCCGAGTTCTCGGTGATGCCGGTCACCTCGGCAAGACCGGCGACGGTGGCGAACGTGTACGTCCCGATCGTCACGTCCGTCAACGGCGGGTGGATCGGGTGACCCGGAAGCCCCCGCCAGAGATAGCTGAGCTTCATGGCCCGGAATCTAAGCGATCCCGGGTGGGGGCGCTACTACGCTTCTTGTGACTCGAGGAAGCTCAGAAAAGCCGCGTGCTTGGCGAGGAGCGCCTCGATTTCGAGGACGCCCGCACCCGCCCAGTCCTCGAGCCAGGTTTCGCTGAGGTCGTCCTCGATCTGGTGAAGGCCGCGTTCACTCATGGCATAAATATCGGCACGGTTGCCGGACGACGCCATGGGCCGAATGGCTCATTCGAGGGGTCGTGAGTCCCACTAATCTGGTCGTCCCTGGCCCCCTTCCTCCTCATCAATCCCCGTTCCGGCAAGGGGTCGCCCACCGCCGACGAGCTCGCCACCGAGGCCCGGGCGATCGGCCTCCAGACGCACGTGCTCCGGGAGGGCGAGGACCCGGCGGAGCTGGCACGCGCATCGACGGCGGAGGTTTTGGGCATGGCCGGAGGCGACGGCTCGTTGGCGCCGGTCGCCGAGGTCGCGCTCGAACGCGATGCCGCATTCGTCTGCATCCCGTTCGGGACCCGCAACCATTTCGCGCGCGATCTGGGCCTCGACCGTGACGATCCGATCGGGGCGCTGCGTGCGTTCACCGCCGGTACCGAGCGGCGCATCGACGTCGGCCGCGCGGACGAGCGCCTCTTTCTCAACAACGTGTCGCTCGGCCTCTATGCGCGACTGGTGCACCGCCGCGAAGCCCATCGCCGGCGGCGGCAGGCGTTCGCGCGGGTCCGCGCGTGGGCGATCCTGCTCACACACCGGCAGCCGCTCGGCATCACGATCGACGGCGAGGCGGTCGAGACGCGGCTGGTGCTCGTCGCGAACAATGCCTACGACCTCGAGCTGCCCTCGCTGGGCGAACGCGAGCGCCTCGACGAAGGGAAGCTGCATGTGTACTGCCCCGGCGCCGAGCGGTCGGAGCGCGTCGGCGAGCGATTCGTCGTCGACGCTGCAGCGGGCCGCCTCGAGGCGGCGATCGACGGCGAGCCTGACCTGCTGGAGACGCCGGTGGAGTTCCGCGTCGAGCCGCGCGCGCTACGCGTGCTCGTCCCACCGTCCCAGAGCGGCTGAAAGCACCTCCGGGTAGTGCACGAAGGCGAGCTCCGAGGGCGGAGGGAGCCCGTCCGGCTCGAACCAGCGCAGCTCGACGAGATCGTCGCCGGCCCGAGCCTCGCCGCGGGCATGTGCCGTCCACGCGAGGCAGAGCACGATCCGGCCGTCGTAGGGCTCGAGCCAGAAGCCGAGGAAGTCGACCGGCTCGATTTCGAGCGCGGTCTCTTCACGAATCTCTCGCCGCAGGCCGTCGAGCGGATGCTCGTCCTCGTGGAGAAACCCGCCGGGCAGATCCCAGAGGCCTTTCCCGGGATCGAAGGCGCGACGCCCCAGAAGCACTCGGCCGCGCTCGTCGAAGCAGACCGCCTCTGCGCCGGGAACGGCGTTCGCGTAGCCGACGTAGCCGCAGGCTCGGCACTCGGCACGGTCCTCGACCTTCTCGATAGCCTCGCCGCAGTGCGGACAAAAGCGCCAGGCGTCGAGCACTCCCATGGAGGGACCATGCACGATCAGCCGCAGGAGGAGCACCGAGAGTGAGCCCGCGGGCCACCGGTGCGACGCAGCACGAGCTGTCGCGGATCGGATTGCTCGCCACGCTTCCCGGCGAGACACTCGTGCGCCTCGCCCAGAACATGACGCGGGAAGAGATTCCGGCCGGTGCCGGCGTCGTGTCGGAGGGTGAGGCAGGCGACCGCTTCTACGTCGTCCTGAGCGGGATGCTCGCAGTGAGCCAGAGGAGCCGTGGGGCGCAGAGCGTGCTGCGGCCGGGGGACTATTTCGGCGAGGTCGCGCTGGCGATGGACATGCCGCGCACCGCGTCCGTTCGCGCGCTCACTCCGGTGACGGTCGCGAGTTGCGATCGAGAGACATTCGACGAGTACATCCGGCCGCTGTTCGCGGACGAGTCTTGAGCGTCTGGCACGTTGCCGACCGTACCGGTGCCAGGCACGGCTACGAAACCGTCACCGAAGCGTTACGTGAGGCACGATTCCGCCGCATGCGGCGAGGGCGTACCGGTGCCAGGCACCGGTACGAAACCGTGACGCATGTGTCACGCAGATTCGGCAAGCACGGCGTCTGAGAGACGCGGCCACGCCTCCTTGGACCAGTCGCCGAATTCGAGATCCGTGAGGACGCCGAGCGCGACGCCGGCTTCCGGATCGACCCAGAGGAAGGTGCCGCTGCCGCCGAAGTGACCGAACGTGCGCGGCGAGTTGCGCGAGCCGGTCCAGTGCGGCGACTTCGCGTCGCGCAACTCGAACCCGAGACCCCAGTCGTTTGGGTCCCAGCGCCCGAAGTCCGGTAGCACGCCGGCGAGGCCCGGGAACTGCACCGTCGTCGCCTCCGCGAGCGTCTCCGGCGCGACGAGCGTGGGGCGCTGCAACTCGCGGGCCAGGATCAGAAGATCGTCGAGGGAGCCGTGCAGATCGGCGGCGGGCGAGCCGCGCAGCTCGGCCTGCATCCCGAGTGGCCGCAAGACGCCCGCAGCGAGGTAGTCGGCGAACGGGATGTCCGCGCGGACGGCGATGTGGTCGGCAAGCGTCTCGAAGCCGACGTTCGAATAGATGCGCCGCTGACCGGGCCGCCCCGTCGGCGCGCCCGGCTCGAACGGGAGGCCGGACGCGTGCGCGAGCAGATGTCGAACGGTGGAACCTTCGGGGCCGGCCGCTTCGTCGAGGTCGATCACGCCCTCCTCCGCCGCGACGAGCGCCGCGAGAGCCGTAACGAGCTTCGTCACCGAAGCCCAGCGCAGAACCTCGTCCCGAGCTCCGTGCGTTGCGACGAGCTCGCCGCCGCGCACGAGGCCCGCAGCTGCGAACGGCGCGGGCCAGTCGTCGATCTGCCGAAGTGCTTCTTCCACCGGCGGGCGATACTAGTTGCGTGGATCGGCGCCTCGTCTCCTCCGGCTCGCCCTACGAGCCTACGATCGGGTTCTCGCGGGCGGTGCGCGACGGCCGGCACGTCTTCGTCGCCGGCACGTGCGCGGTGATGCCGGACGGCGGCGCCCCACCCCCCGCTGCGTACGGCCAGGCGAAGCGCTGCCTGGAGATCATCGCCGCGGCCCTGGCCGAGGCAGGAGCTGCGGCGGAGCATGTCGTGCGCACGCGCACCTTCCTCCTGAACGCCGCAGACTGGGAAGAGGTGGGCCGCGCTCACGGGGAGCTTTTCCGGGATGTGCGGCCCGCGAGCACGATGATCGTGGTCTCTGCGCTCCTCGATCCGCGCTGGCTGGTCGAGATCGAGGCTGACGCGCTGCTTCCCGAGGAGTAAGACTCCCGTATGGAGCACGACCTCCAGCAGATCTACCCGGCGTCGATCACGGGCAAAGGCGAAGGCTTTGCGACCGGGGTCAGCGTCCTCGATCACAAGTTCGGCCAGAGCGATCCGTACACGCTCGGCGTCGAGGAGGAGTACATGCTCCTCGACGGCCAGACGTTCGATCTCGTGCAGCACATCGACACCGTGCTCGCCGCGGTCGCGGGTCACGAGCTCGAGCCGCGCATCAATGCGGAGCTGATGCAGTCCGTGCTCGAGATCGCGACACCGGTTTGCCACACGCCGGCCGAAGTGTCGGAACAGCTGCGGCAGATCCGGGGTTACGTCTGCGGCATCGCCCGTGAGCGGGGGATGCGCGTCGGCTCGGCCGGGACGCATCCCTTCAGCCTGTTCGAACGGCAGCGCATCACTGCACGCGACCGCTATCGCGCGCTCGTCGACCAGATGCAGTACGTCGCGCGCCGCGAGCTCATCTTCGGCATGCACATCCACGTCGCCGTGGACGACCCCGACAAGGCGATCCAGGTCGTCAACGGTCTCCTCCCCCACATCGGGCCGCTGCTCGCGCTGTCCGCGAGCTCACCGTTCTGGCGCGGCGAACCGACGGGTCTGCGCTCGAGCAGGCAAATGGTCTTCGCGGCGTTCCCACGCTCGGGCCTGCCGCCGCGCTTCAAAAGCTACGCGGACTACGCAGAAGTCGTCGGACAGCTGGAGAAGACCGGCTGCATCGCCGACTACACGCACATCTGGTGGGACATCCGATTGCATCCGCGCCTCGGCACGATCGAGGTGCGCATCTGTGACGCAGTGACGCGCCTCGAGCACGTCGTCGCCATCGTGGCGTACTGCCAAGCGCTCGTGAAGCTCTTCTCCGAGCGCTACGACCGCGGCGAGCAGATCCCCTCATACCACCGCATCCTCACCACAGAGAACAAGTGGCTCGCGGGGCGCTACGGGCTGGAGGCGCCGCTGATGGATCTGGCGACCGGCCGCCGGAACCGCGTCGCGGTTGCGCAGCTGATCCGGCGCACGCTGACGGAGATCGAGCCGCACGCGCGCGAGCTCGGCTCCGACCGTGAGCTCGAGGGCATCGAGGAGATCCTGCGCAACGGCAACGGCGCCGACCGCCAGCTCAGGGTCTTCAACGCGAACCGCGACATCATCGAGGTCGTGAGCGAGATTGCGGACAGGACAGAGGTTGCAGCTGAGCCTCAGCTCGCAAAGTAGGGTTCTCGCCCGATGCTGGGAGTAGGAGACCGAGTTCCGAAGGCGACCGTCTGGACCGCACCGAACGAGCGCCGCAGTCTCGACGAGCTGCTCCAGGACGGGCCCGCGCTCTTCTTTTTCTACCTCTTCGACTGGTCGTCGACCTGAACACACGAGATGGAGCTCCTGCGTGACAGGAGCCCGGAGTTCCGCGAAGCGGGTGTCCGCCCATTCGGCATCTCGGGCGACTCCGAGTGGACGCACATCGCGTGGGCTCAGGCGCTCGACCTGAACTTCCCGCTTCTCTCCGACTGGAACAAGGAGGCGATGAAGGCGTTCGGCGTCGAAGGGGAGTTCCGCGGCCACCGTGGCGTCGCGGATCGAACGGCGTTCCTCGTCGACCAGGACGGTACGGTCCGCGGCGCATGGCGCTACGACACGGCCGAGGTGCCGGACTT
>DAINSN010000165.1:0-5316 GCA_036741295.1 Gaiellaceae bacterium | reverse complement strand
GAGCTGGAGCTTCTCGACCGAGGCGAGTCCAACGCCGATCGCTGGCAACTCGAGCAGCGCATCAAGCACGCCGAGAACCAGCTCGCCGTTTCCGGCCGCAGCTAGGCGACGAGCTGAGCGGCGGCCGCGAGGCCGGCGGGGCTCAATACGGACGCGTGAATCGGCTCGGTGTCGGTGAGCCGCCCGTAGCCGAGCTGCTCGGCGATCTCCCCGCATTCTTCTTCCACGATCTGCGCCTCGGCGTCACCGACCTTGTCGCGCCACTCGTCGCCTTGCAGAGGGAACCACTTGCGGTCCCACGGCAAGGTCGCGAAGGGCAGCCGATGGCCGGCGCGCGGCACGAGGTCGTCGTCGTAGGAGAGCCCGGCCGCCGTGCAAACAGCACGGACGACTCCGGCCGGGTTCTGCAGGAAGTCCTCGAAGCGCAGCGCTAGGAAGCGCCCGGTCGGGGGGCCGTCTTCGAGTGCGAGCCGGGTCGAGTTGGTCCAGTGCTGCGCGACGAGGCGTAGCTGTTCGTCGTAGGGCAGATCACGACGCCAGGCCGGCGGTTTCCGGCGGACCGCCCGGAAACACATCGTGTACGGGTTCCGCACGACCAGCAGGAAGAACGGCTCGTGCCCCTCGAGCAGCCGGTCGAGATACGGGATCTTGACGGTGTACGTGTGCGTCTTGTCGAGGAAGCGAGCCCTTTGCGGATCATGGGCATAGACCGCGACGTGCTCCTTGAGGATCCGCTTGAACCGTTCGCTGTCTGCCGGCGTCGCGTCTTCGGCCGTGTTCCTGTATTCCGGCAGCAGTAGCTCCGACGCGTACACGGAAGCGTGCTCGGTGCCGACGAGCGGGTGGTCGAGGTCCTCGCGGTGCGCGGAGCTCCAGAGCGTCGAGGGGAGCCGTCGCATGCGGTTCCGGACGAAGCCGAGCTCGTCCGTCGCGACCCAGTAGTCCGAGGTGCCGCTCATGCTCACGACCGAGGGGTGCCTGAGGAGGCAGCGTGCCACGAGGGTCGTTCCGCCTCCCTGCATGCCGAGGACGAAGATCGGCCGGTCGAGCGGCACGTGGTCGACCGAGGACAGATGCCGTCGCAGCGAACGGCGCCAGCGGTCACGCCGCCGCCAGCGTTCGGCCTTGACCGCGATCATCCGGAGGAAGGACCCCCGGGGCCGGGGATGGGGTTGGAGGAGGTACGCAAGGCCTCGAAATCCGGGCGGCACAGAGCGATCGTACCGGGTGTGACTGCTACCCTCCGTTGACCCGGAAAGCTTTGAAAGGCAGCTTGGCGACCGGGTTAACAAACGCCTAAAGAGCCCGCGCGCCTTCCGAAGGCGTCGTCTCTCTAGGCCGAAGAAGGGCACTGGATGCAGGACGCGCGCACACGACTCGAAGCCATCCTCCGCGAGCGCATCGCCGTGCTCGACGGTTCCTGGGGCGTGCTCATCCAGCGGGAGGTCAGGGGCGAGGACGCCTACCGGGGCGAGCGGTTCAAGGACCACCCCCGCGACGTCGCCGGCGACCCGGACCTGCTCAACCTGACGCGGCCCGAGCTTGTTCTCGGCATCCACCGCGACTACTTCGCCGCCGGCGCCGACATCGCCACGACGAACACGTTCACCGCCACGACGATCGGCCAGGCGGACTACGGGCTCGAGGGTCACGCGTACGAGATGAACGTGGCCGGGGCCAAGCTGGCGCGACAGGCAGCCGACGAGGTCGGCGGCTTCGTCGCCGGTTCCGTCGGCCCGCTCAACGTCACTCTCTCGCTGTCGCCGCGCGTCGACGACCCGGCGTTCCGAACGCACACCTTCGACCAGGTGTACGACACCTACGCCGATCAGATGCGAGGGCTCGCGGAAGGCGGGGTCGACTTCCTGCTGATCGAGACTATCTTCGACACGCTCAACGCCAAGGCGGCGATCGCGGCGGCGCTCGACGTCGCGCCGGAGCTTCCGCTGTGGATCTCGTTCACCGCGATCGACCGCAGCGGGCGGAACCTCTCCGGCCAGACCGTCGATGCGTTCTGGCTCTCCGTCGAGCACGCCAGGCCGTTCATCGTCGGCGTCAACTGCTCGCTGGGCGCAACGCAGATGCGTCCGTTCGTGGAAGACCTCGCGCGCGTCGCGCCAACGTGGGTCGCGTGTCACCCGAATGCCGGCCTCCCGAACGAGATGGGCACGCATGACGAGCAGCCGCAGGACACGAGCCAGGCGCTGCGCGCGTTTGCCCAGGACGGGCTGGTGAACATCGTCGGCGGCTGCTGCGGCACCACGCCCGAACACGTCAAGGCCATTACGGCCGCGACCAAGGGGCAGACCCCCAGACGTGTCCCGGAGAGCGAGCGGCTGACGCGCCTCAGCGGACTGGAGCCGTTCCGCATCTTCCCGGAGTCGAACTTCGTCATGGTCGGCGAGCGCACGAACGTCACCGGGTCGGCGCGCTTCCGGCGCCTGATCGAGGGCGGGCAGTTCCAGGAAGCTGTCGAGGTCGCGCTCGAGCAGGTGCGCGGCGGCGCGAACATCCTCGACGTCAACATGGACGCCGACCTGCTCGACTCGGTGGAGGCGATGACGACGTTCCTCAACCTGGTCGCCACCGAGCCCGACGTCGCCCGCATTCCGATCATGGTCGACAGCTCGCGCTGGTCCGTGCTCGAAGCCGGCCTCAAGTGCCTGCAGGGGAAGGGTGTCGTCAACTCGATCAGCCTCAAGGAAGGCGAGGAGGAGTTCCTCGAGCACGCGCGGCAGATCAAGCGCTACGGAGCGAGCGTCGTCGTGATGGCGTTCGACGAGCAGGGCCAGGCCGACACCGTGCAGCGGAAGGTGGACATCTGCGAGCGCGCCTACAAGCTGCTCACCGCAGACGGGTGGGATGCGGAGGACATCATCTTCGACCCCAACGTCCTCGCCGTCGCCACCGGCATCGAGGAGCACGCGGAGTTCGCCAAGGCCTTCATCGAAGGAGCGCGACAGATCAAGGCGCGCTGCCCGGGGGTGAAGATCTCCGGCGGCATCTCGAACCTCAGCTTCTCGTTTCGCGGCAACGACGCCGTGCGCGAGGCGATGCATGCCGTGTTTCTCTATCACGCGATCGCCGCCGGGCTCGACATGGGCATCGTCAACGCGGGCCAGCTCGCGGTTTACCAGGACATCGAGCCGGAGCTGCTGGAGCTGGTCGAGGACGTCATCTTCAACCGCCGCGAAGACGCGACCGAACGGCTGGTCGAGTACGCGTCCAGAGTTCAGGGCGAGAGCACGAAGCGCGAGCGAGACCTGTCCTGGCGCGAAGCCTCCGTGGAAGAGCGGCTTTCGTACGCCCTCGTCCACGGCATCGTCGACTTCATCGAGGAGGACACCGAGGAGGCGCGCCAGAATTTCGAACGGCCGCTCGAGGTGATCGAAGGCCCGTTGATGGACGGGATGCAGATCGTCGGCGACCTGTTCGGCTCGGGGAAGATGTTCCTGCCACAGGTTGTAAAGAGCGCCCGCGCGATGAAGCGCGCCGTTGCCTACCTCGAGCCGTACATGGAGGCCGAGAAGGCCGCAGGGCTGCACGCCCCACGTGCGCAGGGAAAGGTCGTGCTCGCCACCGTCAAGGGCGACGTGCACGACATCGGCAAGAACATCGTCGGGGTCGTGCTCGGTTGCAACAACTACGAGGTGATCGACCTCGGCGTGATGGTGTCCGCCGATCGCATCCTCGAGACTGCGCTCGAAGAAGGCTGCGACATCGTCGGGCTCTCGGGCCTGATCACGCCGTCGCTCGAGGAGATGGTCAACGTCGCCAAGGAAATGGAGCGGCGAGAGCTCGACCTGCCGCTCCTGATCGGCGGCGCAACGACCTCCAAGCAGCACACGGCGGTGAGGATCGCGCCGGAGTACTCGCAGCCGACACTCCACGTCCTCGACGCTTCGCGTGTCGTCCGCGTCGTCTCGAGTCTGCTCGATCCAGGACGCAAGCTCGAGCTCGACGAGGAGAACCGCGAGCTGCAGGAGCGCCTGCGCGAACAGTACGCCGAGAAGGAGCGGAAGCCGCTCCTACCACTCGCAGAAGCACGCGCCAACAAGGAGCAGGTGCCTTTCGACGACCTGAAGACGCCGCCGTTCACTGGGACGAAGGCCGTCGAGCCCGAGCTCACGACGCTGCGCGACTACATCGACTGGCAATTCTTCTTCCACGCCTGGGAGATGAAGGGGAAGTTTCCGGCGCTCCTCGAGGAACCGGCGGCGAAGGAGCTCTACGACGAGGCGCTGGAGCTGCTGGACGAGATCGTGCGCGACGGATCGCTGCAAGCACGCGGCGTCTACGGCTACTGGCCTGCGCGCTCGGAGGGCGACGACATCGTTCTCGAGAACGGCATCCGCTTCAACCTGCTGCGCCAGCAGTCCGCGTACGGCGACTCGCGGCCGAACCGCTGTCTCGCCGACTACGTCTCTCCCGACGGCGACCACGTCGGCGCCTTCGCCGTCGCGATCCACGGGGCGAACGAGCTTTCGTCTCGGTACGAGGCCGAGAACGACGATTACCGCGCGATCATGGTCAAGGCGCTTGCCGATCGCTTTGCGGAGGCGTTTGCGGAGTACCTCCACCTGCAGGCGCGGCACGAGTGGTACGCGCCGGGCGAGGAGCTGCCGAAAGAGGATCTGCTGGCGGAGCGTTTCCGAGGAATCCGTCCCGCGTTCGGCTATCCCGCGTGCCCGGATCACACCGAAAAGCGAAAGCTCTTCGAACTGCTCGGCGCCGGCAGCGCGGGACTCGAATTGACGGAGTCGTTCGCGATGAAGCCGGCCGCGGCCGTGAGCGGCATCTATCTGGCGAATCCGAGCGCGCGCTACTTCTCTGTTGGGCGCCTCGCCCGCGACCAGGTCGCCGACTACGCCGCCCGCAAAGGCACGACGGTCGAGGAGACCGAGCGCTGGCTCACGCCGAACCTCGGCTACGAGACGCGTCCCCGGGAGAAGGCGCTCAACCGCTAGACCCGGGCGGTAGCGCCCGACGGAGCCGCTACGGTCGGGCCGGTGGAGCACGCCTTCGGGAGCAGTCCGCCCTTCAGCCTCGGCATCGAGGAGGAATTCCAGCTGCTCTCGGCCGAGAGCTACGAGCTCGTGCCGCGTTTCGACGAGGTGGCCGACGCAGCCCAGGACGAGCGGGTGCGCCAGGAGCTGATGACCTCGGTGCTCGAGGCCGCGACGGGCGTGCACGAGTGCGTCGCCGACGCCATCGGCGAGGTGCGCGACATCCGCGCGCGCCTGCGCGACGCCGCCGCCCAGCACGGCTCCCTGATTGCCGCCGCGGGGACACATCCGTTCTCGCGCTGGGAGCACC
>DAINSN010000164.1:0-5321 GCA_036741295.1 Gaiellaceae bacterium | reverse complement strand
CCAGGAGAACCCGCCGATCGCGAAGTTCTGCCTGGCCTGCGCGGAACCGCTCGCCGACCGGTCGCACGCCCTGCCCGAGGAGCGGAAGGTCGTCACGGTTCTCTTTGCGGATCTCGTCGGTTTCACGGCGCGCGCCGAGCGCCTCGACCCTGAGGACGTCCGGGCGATCTTGACGCCGTACTTCGCGCGCGTTCGCTCGGAGATCGAAGCGTTCGGCGGCACCGTCGAGAAGTTCATCGGCGACGCGGTGATGGCGGTTTTCGGCGCGCCCGTGGCCCACGGGGACGATCCGGAACGTGCGGTCCGAGCCGCCCTCGCGATGTGCGCTGCAGTCGACGAGATGAACGGGAACGATGTCGAGCTCGAGCTGAAGATCCGCGTCGCGGTCAACACCGGCGAGGCTCTCGTATCGCTCGCTGCAAGCGTTGCGCAGGGGGAAGGGGTTGTGGCGGGCGACGTCGTCAACACTGCTTCGCGCCTGCAGGAAGCAGCTCCGGTCAACGGCATCCTCGTCGGTGAAGAGACGTACCGGGCGACGCGTTCGGTCATTCACTACGAAGACGCAGAGGCGGTTGTCGCCAAAGGCAAGCGAGAGCCGGTGCGTGTGTGGCGGGCTGTTGCCGCTTCGGCTGGTCCCGGAGAGCGCGCGGCCGGTCGCGTTCCGATGTTGGGCCGAGTATCGGAGCTCGCCGTCTTGCAGCGAATCTGGGAGCGGGTCGTCGACGAGCGGCGTCCTCAACTCGTGACTCTCTTCGGTCCTGCGGGCATCGGCAAGACGCGTCTCGCAAGCGAGTTCGCGCAGCTTGCGCGTGCCGGGGGTGCGCGCGCGGTCATGGGCAGATCTCTTCCCTACGGCGAAGTGCTCCCATACGGCGCCTTCGCCACCCAGGTGAAGCAGGTGGCGAAGATTTTCGACACCGACGACCTAGGGACTGCTTCCGAGAAGCTCGACCGGGCGGTTGCAGAACTGCTCGAAGGCGAGTCGAGTGACGTCTCCTCACACATCGCAATGCTGATCGGTCTAGGGAGTGAAGGCGGGGTAAGCGATCGCCAGACCCTCTTCTTCTCGGCCCGTCGCCTGATCGAGGCGCTTGCGAAAGAGCAACCGACGGTGCTCATCTTCGAGGACATTCACTGGGCAGACGCCGGCATGCTCGACCTGCTCGAGGTCCTTTCCTCGCGCATCCGCGATGTTCCACTCCTGTTGCTCGCCCTGGCCCGTCCGGAGCTGCTAGAGCGCCGGCCGGCCTGGGGCGGTGGACTGCCGGGGTATACGGCTCTTCCGATCGAGCCGTTGAGTGAAGGCCACGCGAAAGAACTGGCGGCCCAGGTGTTGCGCCAGATGCAAAAGCCCAGCCGCGATTCCGGCGAGATCGGCCTTGTGAGCGAAGGGAATCCCCTCTTCATCGAGGAGCTGGCGGCGTCGGTGGCCGAGGACGCGACGGCGACAGCCGGGGAGCTGCCCACCACGATCAGGGGCATCGTGTCGGCGCGGCTGGACGCGCTTCCGCCGGGTGAGCGGGCGGTGTTGCTCGATGCAGCGGTCATCGGAAAGGTTTTCTGGACGGGCGCGCTGGAGCAGATGTCCTCGGGCGCGCTCGACCTGGCCGAGCTGCTGGACTCGCTCGAAGGGCGGGACCTCATTCGGCGAGAGCCGGTCTCCAGGCTGCGTGGAGTCCAGCAATTCAGCTTCAAGCACGACCTGATCCGCGACGCTGCCTACGCGACGCTCCCACGACAACAGAGGCGCACGCGACATGCGCAGGTCGCCGCCTTTCTCGAGGAGACGACGTCGGAGACTCCCGCGGCGGCTTCGGCTCTGGCGCAGCATTGGCGGGAAGCCGGTGAGGACCGGCGGGCCGCCGACTATCTCGTGATCGCGGGCGATCAGGCCGGGCGAGGCTGGGCGAAGGAGGAGGCGGTCGGGCTCTACCAGCAGGCGCTGGATCTGATCGGTGACGGGGATCCGGAGCTCCGACGCAGAGTCACGCAGCGGCAGGCCGTCGCCGCGGTCGCGGTCGTCCACGTAAGCGACGCGGACCTAATGGGGCGCAGAAGCGCCCAGGCCACCAAGGGGCACTAGTCCAGCGGGAAGTCGTCCGGTGTGACGTCGCCCGCGATCTCGTAGACCCCCTCGACATCGTGGAGACCCAGTTCGGCGGCGTGAGCCCGGACGATCTCCTCGGTCGGAGCTTCGTAGACGCAGTAGGTCTTCACGGTCCCGGCGCTGTCGACGACCACATGACTGTGCTCCCAGATGATCTCCGGATAGCTGTCGATCGCGATCTTCTTCGATCTCCGGCTGACCTCGGGCATGTCCTTCTCACCGACGTGAAACGTGCGTTCTATGAGGAACTTCGTCATAGGACGGAGGCTACGCGCTCGGAGCCGCTTCTGTCTACCGAATACCCTCTCAGAAGAAACTTAAGTTCTCCTGCTCTCGTATATGACTCTGTACAAGCGAAGGAGGGAGACGACGTGACCGAGCAGTCCAACGACCTGCCCGTGCCTTCGCCGGCCGAGGCCAAGGACCGGCTTGAGCAGGCGCTCTTCGAGATCCGGCGGGTCATCGCCGGCCAGGACGACATGCTCGAGCGAGTTCTCGTGTGCCTCCTGGCTCAGGGCCACCTCCTGATCGAAGGAGTGCCGGGGCTGGCGAAGACGCTGACGATCAAGACGACGGCCGGCGTCCTCGGCGGCTCGTTCTCCCGGGTGCAGTTCACGCCCGACCTCGTTCCCTCCGATCTCGTCGGCACCCGGATCTACCGACCCGGCGAGGGCGCCTTCGAGACCGAGCTCGGTCCGGTGTTCTGCAACTTTCTGCTCGCCGACGAGATCAACCGCGCCCCGGCGAAGGTCCAGTCGGCTCTGCTCGAGGTGATGCAGGAGCGGCAGGTCACCATCGGGCACACGAGCTACCCCGTTCCGGATCCGTTCCTCGTGATGGCGACGCAGAACCCGATCGAGTCCGAAGGGACGTACCCGCTGCCCGAGGCGCAGGTCGACCGCTTCATGCTGAAGGTGCTGATCGACTATCCGGAACACGACGAGGAGCTCACGATCGTGCAGCGCCAGCTTGTCGCGGCGCCCGAGCTTCGGCAGGCGCTCTCGCTCGAAGATCTGCAATCGCTACAGCGCGCCGTGTTCGACGTGTACGTCGATCCGGCGCTCGTCAGCTATGCCGTCGGCATCGCGACCGTTACGCGGAACCCTGCCGCCCACGGGGTCGAAGATCTGAAGGACTTCATCGCTTACGGTGCCAGCCCGCGCGGACCGATCAGCCTGGTGCAGGCATCGCGTGCGCTCGCGCTCGTGCGGGGCCGCGACTACGTCCTGGCGGAGGACCTGCACGCGCTCGCGAAGGATGCGTTGCGCCATCGTCTGGTCCTCACCTACCAGGCGCTCGCGGAGGAAGTGACTCCGGACGCGATCCTCGAGACGGTGTTGGCCGCCGTTCCCGTCCCCAAGCTCGACCTCGCCTCTACCGGCGTCGCGTGAGCCGCGCGCTCCACTCCGAGCCGACACCCGCGCGGCCGGGGCCGGGGCCGCTGCCGGAGGCGCTGCTGCGTGCGCTCGACGTCAGCATCGGGCGCAGGATCGAAGGCCTGCTCGCGGGCGACTATCGCTCGACGCTTCTCGGCGACGGAACCGAGCTCGCGCAGGTGCGTCCCTATGTCCCCGGAGACGACGACGTGCGCCGCATCGACTGGAACGTCACTGCGCGTACCAGCATCCCGCACGTTCGCGTGCATCTGGCGGAGCGCGTGCTCGTCACATGGCTCGTGCTGGACACGTCTGCGTCGATGCACTTCGGCACCGCCGACCGGCGCAAGGCCGACGTCGCCGAGGGCGTCGCGATCGCAGTCGGCCACGTTGCGACGAGACGGGGCAACCGGCTGGGACTCGTGACGTTCGGCGACGAGAAGCCGAATACCCTCCCGCCCAGGCAGGGACGGCTCGGCCTGCTCGGGCTGCTGTCGGCGTTGCGGGACTCCTCGGATGCGGAGAACGCCGGCCCGTCGTCGCTCGGTGAGGCGCTTCATCGCACGGCGGCGCTCGCACGGCAACGCTCGGTGGTCATTGTCGTGAGCGACTTTCGTGGGCCGTTCGACTGGCGCCGCCCGCTGCTGGAGCTCGCCGGCCGACACGACGTGGTCGCGGTCGAGATCCGGGACCCGCGCGAGCAGGAGCTCCCGAACGCCGGCGTCCTGTGGCTCGTCGACCCGGAGACCGGGAGGCAGCTCCGCGCCGACACGCGCAACGAGCGGCTGCGCGCCCGCTTTGCCGCGGCTGCTGCGGCGGAGCGCACCGAGCTGGCCCGTGCGCTTGCGTCCGCAGGCGCGCGTCATGTCGTGCTGACGACGGCCGGCGACTGGCTCCGTTCGTTTGCGGTCTTCCTCCGCCGAGGCGCCCGCCGATGAGCTTTCAGTCCCCGCTGGCGCTGATCGGTCTCGTGGTCGTACCGGTGCTCGTGGGGCTGTACGTCCTACGCGAGCGGCGCCGGCAGAGCTACGCGAGCCGTTTCACGACGCCGGCTCTGCTGCCGAACCTCGTCGACGCTGCTCCCGGCTGGCGCAGACATCTGCCACTCGCTCTTTTCATCGTCGCTCTGGCTGCGATGATCGTGGGTGTCGCGCGGCCGCACGCGAGCGTGAGCGTCCAGCGCGAAGAGGCGACCGTGCTGATTGCGATCGACTCGTCACTCTCGATGAGCTCGCAGGACGTCCGTCCGTCGAGGCTGATTGCCGCGCAGCGCGCTGCGCAGGCTTTCGTCGACGGAATGCCGAAGAAATTCCGTGTCGGCGTGATCGGATTCGCCGGTCGTGCGTACGTCGCCGTCCCTCCGACCGAGGAGCGAGGGCTGGTACGAACCGCACTGAAGTCGCTCAGACCGGGACAGGGAACCGCGCTCGGCGATGCGGTGGCGCTCGGCAGCCGCCTCGCGCGTGCGGAGCGAACTACGGACGGAAGGATTCCTCCGACCGCGATGCTCGTCATCTCCGACGGCGCGCAGATGAGCGGCCGCACGACGCCGGACGCTGCAGCCGCCCAGGCGAAGTCGCTGCACATCCCCGTGTATACGGTCGTCGTCGGCACGCCGGACGGTGTCGTGAACGTGCCCCTGGCCGGCGGGTACCAGGCCCAGCTACGGGTGCCGGCGAGCCCGGAGACTCTGCGCACCGTCGCTCGTGCGACCGGGGCACAGTTCTTCACCACGCCGGACGCGAAAAGTCTGCGCCAGATCTACGAGAAGCTCGGTTCCCGTCTCGGTCATCGCCGCGAGAAGCGTGAGATCACCGATCTCTTTGCAGGCGGCTCCG
>DAINSN010000163.1:0-5344 GCA_036741295.1 Gaiellaceae bacterium | reverse complement strand
GCCGGCTGCAGAGAGCCGTCCAGCGGATGGAAGATTGCGCCGCGGAACTCGGGACTCAGATGCGGTAGCTCTTCGCGCCACTCCGCGTCGAATCCGTCCTCGTGCAGCGCCTCGTACTCCAAGTGGATCTCGTCGCGCTCCTCGTCGTCGGCCGCGAGTCGAAGGCTCCCTGTGCGGCGGAAGGCATCTCCGGCGACTGCTTCGAGGCGATCGAGAGCCGCCTCGGTGCGCTGCCACAGCTCCTTCGCCGCGTCCGCGCCGTACGTCTCACGCGCGACGTCGTACCGCGCTGCCCCGCCGCGGAGAGCAAAGCCGCCGTTACGTCCGCTGGCGCCTTCGGCGATTCCACGCGCATCGTGCACGCGCACACGCAAACCGCTGCGCGCGAGGGCGAGCGCACACGAGACGCCCGTGATGCCGGCGCCGATGACTGCGACGTCGACTTCCCCCTGCGAGCTCGCATCGATCGTGCGCGTCGGTTCGTCGAGCCAGAATGGCGTGTCCACGGAGGCGATGCTACGCGAGCCGGCGGTAGATCCCGTCTCCTTCCGCCGCCAGGCCCGCAACATCGAGCTTGGCAAGTGCGGCCATCACCTCGCCGACGGCGAGGCCCGTCTTGCGCACGAGCTCGTCCGCCGTGGCGGGCAGGAGGTCGAGGATCGGATTGTCGACACTTGCCCGGTCCGGCGGCGATTCGATCCCGAACGATTCGAGAACGTCGGCCGCTGCCGTGAGCGGCGTCGCGCCGAGCCGTAAAAGTGCGTTCGCCCCTGCCGACAGAGATGAGATGATCTCGCCCGGAACCGCGAACACCTCCCGCCCCTCCTCGAGCGCGAAGTCCGCGGTGATCAACGCGCCGCTGCGCTCACGTGCCTCGACGACGATCGTCGCGCCGCAGAGGCCCGCGATGATCCTGTTCCGCGCCGGGAAGCGCCACGGCGCCGGTTCCACCCCCGGCTCGTACTCCGACACGATTAGCGACCGGTCGGCGATCCGCGCCGCAAGGCTCGCGTGCGCGGCCGGGTAGTCGCGATCGATGCCGCAGCCGAGCACCGCGACGGTATGGCCGTCCGTCTCGAGCGCACCGCGATGGGCTTCGCCGTCGATCCCGCGCGCGAGACCGCTCACGACTACGACGCCGGCCGCCGAGAGCTCGCGCCCGAGCATGCGCGCAACCTGGGCTCCATACGGCGAACACGCGCGGGCACCGACGATCGCGACCGCCGGCCGCGCGAGCACTGCCGCGTCACCGTTGCCTCGGAGGTAGAGCCGAGCCGGTGGATCGTGAATCGCGCGCAGCAGCGGCGGCAGCTCGCGCTTCCCCAAGAAGGTCACGGCGTCGCGAGCTCGGAAGGAGCGCGGTACGCAAGCGCCTCGGCAACGTGCTCTGGCAGGACGTCGTCGGAACCGGCAAGCGCAGCAATCGTGCGCGAGACGCCGGCCACCTTCGCCCGGCCGCGCCCGGAAAGCGGGAGCCGCTCGACCGCGCGTGTCAACAGCTCATCAGCTGCCGGTGTTCGCTTCGGCAGAGTCTCCGCAAGACGCAGTCGTGCAGCGACGACGCGGGACCGCACTGGATCCGAGCTCTCCCCGGGGCCGGCCTGAAGCTCGAGCGCGCGAGCTCGCGGAACCGTCACGACCAGGTCAAACCGGTCGAGCAGAGCCCGCGAGAGCTTGTCCCGATAACGCGCCAGCCGCTGTGCGGAGCAGGAGCACTGCGCGCCGGGATCCCCTCGTGCTCCGCACGGACACAAATTCATCGTCCCAATGAGCTGGAAGCGGGCCGGAAAGCGGACGCTTCCCGCGGCGCGGGCGACGACGAGCTCACCGTCCTCGAGCGGCTGGCGCAGCGCCTCGAGCGCGGGACGCTGGAACTCCGCAAGCTCGTCGAGCAGCAGCACGCCTCGATGCGCCAGGCTCGCCTCCCCCGGCCTCAATCTCGGACCGCCGCCGACGATCGCCGCAGTCGATGCGCTGTGATGCGGCGCGCGAAACGGCGCATACCCGATCAACGGGTGATCCGGGTCGACGAGACCTGCGACCGAATGGATGCGCGTGACCTCGAGCGCCTGCTCTTCTTCCAGCGGCGGCAGGATTCCGGGCAGCCTGCGTGCGAGCATCGTCTTGCCCGTGCCCGGCGGCCCTCCGAGCAGCAGATTGTGACGGCCGGCCGCCGCCAACTCGAGCGCGCGTCGTCCACGTTCCTGCCCGCGGACGTCCGCGAGATCGAGCGGACGCCGCCGCGGCTTGCCGTTGCCGACGACGTACTCCGGCGGCTCGAGCTCGCCGCGGAGATACGACACCGCGTCCGCAAGGTGACGCACACCGACCGGCTCGACGCCCGCGAGCGCAGCCTCGGCGCACGCTTCGTACGGGCAGATGATCCGCTCCAGCTCGGCGCGACGCGCACCTTCGGCGACCGCAAGCACTCCGCCGACACGACGCAGACGGCCGTCGAGCGCAAGCTCGCCGCACGACGCGTGCTCGGCAAGGCGGGCGCGTGGAAGCTGATGCGACGCCGCGAGCAACGCCAGGGCGATCGGCAGATCGAACCCCGAGCCCTCCTTCTTCAGCTCTGCGGGCGCAAGGTTGACCGTGACGCGACCCCCAGGAAAGTCCAGCTCCGCGGAAAGAATTCCACTGCGTACGCGTTGCTTCGCCTCCTGGCAGGCGCGGTCAGCGAGCCCGACGATGGTCAGCGAAGGTGTGCCACCCTGGATGTGCGCCTCCACCTCGACGTGCCGCGGCTCGAGGCCGACGAGGGCAAAGGTGACCGCGCGCGCGAGCACACTTCGACGCTATGGCAAGCCGTGTCAAACGCCTGTGCCGGGTCAGCGCCGAATCCGTGACTAACCGCAGGGCTTCGGCGACGTATCTACTAGGTGATGGTGATAGGTGCGACCTTCGTCGCGGCGCTTTCGCTCCTGACCGGGCTCGGCGCGGATCAGTCACGGGTTTTGTGGCAGGGCCCGGCCCTCGCCGGTGCGGCGGTCGTCTGGGGGGAAGAGGCAGACGGAACGGGCTCCCTTCACCAGTGGTCGCAGCACCGCGGCGACCGCGTCCTCTATCGCAGCGACTCGCTTGCGCTTGGTCGGCCGCTCGCGGCCTCCCGCACGCTCCTTGCGTTCGAGCGCACGTATCCGAGCTGCAAGCCGCAGCCGAACTTCGTCTGCCCACAGGCAGAGGACGCTCTCGTCGGTCCCCCGCAAGGCCCGTTCCGGACGTTGGTTCGGCCGCGGAAGTGCTCCATGCCGGCCGCCGGCAACACGCTCGCGCTCGACGGCGGCATGGCCGCGTATCTTCAAGTCGACTGCGAGGGCCAACGGATGCGGGTCGTGGTGCGCGACGTTGGACATTCGGGGAGACCGTTGATCGTCCGAGACGCCACTCTCTCGAGCGGCTGCTGTCGCGACGTCGCGATCGCAGGACGGTTCGTCGCCTGGAGCGAAAGGAACGAAGTGGTCGTCTATGACCGGCTCGCCCGCCACGTCGCGTACCGCACACGCCTCGGTCCCGAGGCAGGCATCGACGTCGATCTCGGCTTCGCTCTGCAGCGGGACGGAAAGGTCGCTGTCTCCTACCGCGTCGTCGCGATCGCACAAGCGGGCCCGACGACGATCGCTTGGTTCTCGCCTTCTGCGCCCCGTGTTCACGTGCTGCCTCTCCACGGTAGCGACACCGGTATCCGCATCGCCGGCGACCGCATCGCCTTGGCGCGCTATGTCACTCGGAGCGCGAGCGTCCTTGTCGTGGCGGACCTTGCCGGCCGGGCACGGCCGGTTGCACGCTTCGCTTCGCCGGTGAGACTCCGCGGCCGCTTCGACTTCGACGGCAGACAGATCACTTGGGCTTCCGACCGTGTGACGTCCACCCGCGTGGACTGTCCTCCACCCGGGCAGGAACGGCCGTGCGTTCGTCGCGAGACCGGTGTCACCTCCATCTGGATCCGCTCGGCCGCAGGAGGCGTGCCGCGCCTGATTGCCCGACTGCCATTCGACGACACGATCGCCCGGCCCTAGAGACGAGCGACGAGAACGTCTTCGAAGAACTCGCCGGCCCGCCGCCCGGTGCGACGGTTCACATGACGCCGAAGACGCTCTTCGAGCCGAAGCCCGGCCCGTTCCAGGATCTCTGGATACAGATCGCGCCGGTCGTTGACGACGATCAGGACGGGCGCGCCTGGGCGGAGCGACTCAGCGGCACTCCTCAGCGCGGCGACGATCCCGTCCGAGTACGCCTCGATTGCGGCTCGTGACGTACCGGCGGCCGCGGCACCTACTTCCAGCTCGCGGCGGTCGTCGAGCGCGAGCAGCTCATACGCATAGCGATGCTGCTCGTGGTAGTCGATCAAGCCCGGGTAAGGAGGCGAGGTGAGCACGCCGTCGTAGCGACCGGGGAGCTGCTCATCGCGTACGTCCGCATGGACGACAGTGGCTTCGAGCCCCCGGGCACGAACGCGGGCGAACTCCTTCAGTCGCGCCAGCGTGTCGAGCGTATAGCGGCGCAAGAATTGTGAGGCCGTCTCGACCGGGCGGCACTCCCGCCGATGCTTGTGGCACCAGTAGGGCTGGAGCTGCGGCTCACGAGGAAACTCGAGGTCGAAGTGCGTGGTTCGGCGAGCCGAACGCGCAGCCCGCGTCAGGACGATGCGCAGCACATCCGCATGCTCGTACTCGTCGACGAGCGCACGGAAGGCGAGGAGCTCTCGAACAGCCTGCGGGGCGTACCAGCGGCGGATGTATGCAGATGGACGGACGCTCGTCCGCTCGCCGATCCGCGCGTGCACAGCCCGCAGCTCCTGCTCCAGCACGAAGGGGTTGTACGAGCGGGTCTTCACGTCCATGAGCAGGCAGTTGAAGGCCGCGACGTCGACGCCGGTCGCATCGAGCCCGCTCTCGAGCGCCTGCACGAGCGTCGTTCCCGAGCCCGCGAACGGATCGAGCACGTGCTGGCCCGGCCGGAAATATCGGCCGAGCAGGATCTCCACGAGCTGTGGGATGAACTTGCCGAGGTACGGGTGGAGCCGGTGGACATGCTTCGTCCGCTCCCGCTCAGGAAGGTCACGCTCAGACCAGGAGAGCGCGAGATCGATCTCGGCGTAGAGGGCGTCCTGCGTCGGGGCCACCCGCGCCAGTTCGACGTGGGCGTCAGAAAGCCTGGGCGACCCGCTCCAGCCGGCCGCTCCGGACTGCCATCACGTCGAAGGTGACCCGGAGCCCCGCTGCCTCTGGATGCCGTACCAGCCAGGCATCCGCCGCCCACCTGAGCCGCCGCTGCTTTTCGTCATCGACCATCTCCAGTGGATCACCGAACCCCTCCCCACGCTTCTCCTTGACCTCGCAGA